>NZ_JBIUWQ010000021.1:0-98132 GCF_044743525.1 Pseudomonas sp. NPDC087598
AGGTGACAGCGGTCTGACCGGTCGCAAGATCATCGTCGACAGCTACGGCGGCATGGCCCGTCACGGCGGCGGCGCATTCTCCGGCAAGGATCCATCGAAAGTTGACCGTTCGGCTGCCTACGCTGGCCGTTATGTTGCCAAGAACATCGTGGCTGCCGGCCTGGCCGAGCGTTGCGAGATTCAGGTTTCCTACGCGATCGGTGTGGCCCAGCCTACTTCGATCTCGCTGAACACCTTCGGCACCGGCAAGATCAGCGATGACAAGATCATCAAACTGGTCCGCGAAGTGTTCGACCTGCGTCCATACGCAATCACCACCATGCTCGACCTGCTGCACCCGATGTACCAGGAAACTGCAGCGTATGGCCACTTCGGTCGCGCTCCAGAGACCAAGACTGTTGGCGAAGACACCTTCACCACTTTCACTTGGGAAAAAACCGACCGCGCCGACGCTCTGCGTTCTGCTGCTGGTCTGTAAGCTTTCCCCGGCGGTACAAAAAGCCCCGCACGGTTCACGCCTTGCGGGGCTTTTTCATGCCTGAAACTCGATTTTGAATTCGCCCCCGCCCCTGTGGGAGCGAGCCTGCTCGCGAAGGGGCCAGCCGGATCGACATCACTTCCCGACCAGACACACCCCGCAAAACACCCTACCTGCCGAGTTTCATTTCGTCTTCTAACCTTCGAGCATTCCCCCTGAGCAAGGACGCTCACGATGTTTGCCACGCTTCGCCTGTTGTTCGTTTCCCTCTTGGCCTGTGCGGCCCTCAACGCCCACGCCGATTGCCCGAAATGGCCAATTACTCAAGCAAAAACCGAAATCACCGCCCTGCAACACCAGATCGACCAGTGGGACGATGCCTATCACCGCGAAGGCCGCTCGCTGATTGCCGACGAACTCTACGACCAGTCGCGCTTGCGTCTAAGTGAATGGCTACGGTGCTTTGATTTGCCCTCGGCAATCGAACCTTTACGCTCGGCCTCTGGTTCCGTGACACATCCCATCGCTCACACCGGCCTCGATAAGCTGCATAAAGCCGAGGCTGTGCAAACTTGGCTTCGAGGCCGCAAGGATGTCTGGGTACAACCCAAAGTCGATGGCGTCGCGGTGACACTGATTTATCGCGCTGGTGTTTTGCACCAGGCAATCAGTCGCGGCGACGGGGTCAACGGGCACGACTGGACAGCATCGGCGCG
The DNA here is from genome assembly GCF_044743525.1 of Pseudomonas sp. NPDC087598. Taxonomy (NCBI): domain Bacteria; kingdom Pseudomonadati; phylum Pseudomonadota; class Gammaproteobacteria; order Pseudomonadales; family Pseudomonadaceae; genus Pseudomonas; species Pseudomonas sp. NPDC087598. The sequence goes on from NZ_JBIUWQ010000021.1 coordinate 1,195, forward strand.
CAAGATCAAAGCGATTCCGCAACGACTGACGCAACCCGTGGATCTGCTGGTGCAGGGCGAGCTGTATTGGCGCCTGAACGAGCATGTGCAGGCCCGCTCCGGCAGCGTCAACGCCCGCGCCACGGTGGCCGGGCTGATGGGACGAAAATCCCTGAATGACCAACACGCCGGCGAGATTGGTCTGTTTGTCTGGGACTGGCCGCAAGGCCCTGCGGACTTGCCTGCAAGGTTATCGACCTTGGCGACACTGGGCTTCCCCGCCACCGAGCCTTACAGCCACCCCGTCAGCGACTTCGCCGATGCGCAAAAATGGCGTGATCACTGGTATCGCTCGCCCCTGCCGTTCGCCAGCGATGGAGTGGTTTTGCGCCAGAGCCAGCGCCCAGCCGCCGAACGCTGGCAGGCCCGCGCGCCCTATTGGGCCATCGCCTGGAAGTATCCGTTCGCCCAGGCGCTGGCCGACGTGCGCAAAGTCAATTTCAAGGTCGGGCGCACCGGGCGCATCACCCCGGTGCTGGAACTGACACCGGTAATGCTTGATGACCGCCAGATCAAACGGGTCAGCACCGGTTCGCTGAAGCGTTGGGTGGAACTGGACATCCGTCCCGGTGATCAGGTGGCGATCAGTCTGGCGGGGCTGACGATTCCGCGACTCGACGGCGTTGTGTTGCGCGCCACTGAACGCGCGGACATCAATATCCCCAGCGCCAGCGACTTCCATGCCTTGAGCTGCTGGCAACCGACGCCCGGCTGCGAAAGCCAGTTTCTTGCGCGCCTGACCTGGCTCAGTGGCAAACACGGACTGGCGATGCAACATGTCGGTCGTGGCACCTGGGAGAAACTTCTCGAAACAGGCCGCCTGAACAACCTGCTGGATTGGTTGACCCTCGACGCGCCAGAGCTTGCTAACATTGCCGGCTTCGGCGACCGCAGCAGTGAGCGCCTGATCTACAGTTTTCACAGCGCCCGCCAACGACCATTCGCACAGTGGCTCAAGGCACTGGGCTTGCCACCAACAGGTGGGGCAAGACTGGCTGAGTCGTGGCAGGCACTGGCACAACGTGACACCGAACAATGGCAGGCAGAAGCCGGCATCGGCCCCGGTCGCGCGGCGCAATTGAGCGCATTTTTTCGCGACCCGCAGGTGCTGGCCTTGAGTCAAACCTTACACGCCGCCGGTATCGACGGCTTCTGAACATGCAATCCCGGTGCGCCGGGAACCCAACGGCCGCCGAGGCGCTCCAACAGCGCAGTGCCCGACCGACCTGATTGCCTTTGCACATGGAGCTTTTATGAAATTTCTCACACCGCTCGCCCTGCTCACTCTTTGCGGCGTCATGGCCGCACCCGTGATGGCTGCCGAAGACGCTCCGGGCCTCACCGGTTGCGCGGCAAAGAAGCAGGGCATCATGAACCAGATCGAACAGGCCAAATCCCGTGGCAACACCGATCAGCAGGCCGGACTGCAAACGGCACTGGATGAAGTGACGAAGAACTGCACCGACGCTGGCCTGAAGAAAGAGCGTGAAAACAAAGTGCTTGATGCCAAGCACGAAGTCAGCAAACGTCAGGCTGACCTCGACAAAGCCATGAAGAAAGGCGATCCCGAGAAGATCAACAAACGCAAAGACAAACTCGCCGAATCGCGTAAGGAACTGCAGGAAGCGCTGGACGAAATCGATAAATAATCAGCAGCACTGAAAGTGTGGCCAGGTGAAGAACCCTGTGGCGAGGGAGCTTGCTCCCGCCCGGCGGCGCAGCCGTCGTAAATCCGGCCAACCGAGTCCGACTGAAACAACTCGGTTGAATGGTTTCGGGGCTGCTGCGCAACCCAGCGGGAGCAAGCTCCCTCGCCACAGTTGCTGAGCATTCCTGAATATCTCAGCGGTCACGGCAGTCCCAGTCAATGATCCCGAAACTGTTTATGGCAAGCGCTGCAGGCATCTTCAACTTTCTGCACTGCAGGCCCGAGGTTGCTGGCCTTGTACGGTTGAACCTTGCTGGCGATCACCAATTCACCGGTGGCCGCTTCAAGGGTGCGGGCCATTTCCTGAAACTGCGCCTGTTTCTGCCAGACATCGTCCTTGGCACTGGTGTGATCTTCTTCGCGAACCTGCGGGAAATGCTTCCACGGTTCATGAGACAACGCATCAAGCTTCACCGCACCTTCAGCAAACTTCGGCCCGTCGAACGGAATGCGTCCACGCAACATGCCACCCAGATCCTCACCGGTCTTGAGCATCTGTTTGAAGATCGCCTTGCGTTGCCCCAGCGGAGAGTTCGGATCGACACCGCCACAGGCGGACAAGGTCAGACAGGCCAGCAATACAACAGCAATTCGTTTGAGAGTCATGGTGGCTTCAGGTCACGGAATTCGGCGGCCAGTATCCCTGCGTCACCGCCAAACACCAATAGCCCTATTAAAAATACGGGTTGTGCGAGCGCATGGAGCACTCGGGCAACCGGCACAGGAATCACTCCATGAACAGCCGTTTCAAGGCCTGGCGTCACCCACTGATCGCAACCCTGCCCCTGCTGGCGATTCTCGCCGGCTGCACCGGAGGCGACAGCGCCAAGCCGAAAACCCATGCGTTGGCGACTTATTCCAGCGCAACCTGGGAAGCACTGCCGGCGGTATCCGACAGTGATCTGGTCGCAGGCTTCGGCTCGTGGCGCAGTGCGTGTACCCGACTCAAGGCCGACCCGGTCTGGGGCACAACCTGTGCGGCAGCGGCCAACGTGCCACAGAGCGCTGGCGAGATTCGTGCGTTTCTCAAGCAAAACCTCGACGTCTACGGGCTGCGCGCTGAAAACGACAACCCCAACGGCCTGATCACCGGTTATTACGAACCGGTGTACCCCGGCAGCCTGACGCCCACCGATGTGGCGAACGTGCCGGTGTACGGCGTCCCCGAAGACATGATCATCGTCTCGCTGGACAGCATTTATCCCGAGTTGAAAGGCAAGCGCCTGCGCGGTCGCCTTGAAGGTCGCGTGCTGAAACCTTACGACGATGCGGCGACCATCGAGTCCAAAGGCGTGAAAGCGCCGGTGGTTGCCTACCTGACCGATCCGATGAACCTGCAATTCCTGCAGATCCAGGGTTCCGGGCGCATTCAGACACAGGACGGCAAGCAACTGCGCATCGCCTACGCCGACCAGAACGGTCACCCGTATCGCCCGATCGGCCGCTGGCTGGTCGAGCAAGGCGAACTGAAGAAAGAAGACGTGACCATGAACGCCATCAGCAACTGGGCCAAAGCCAATCCGGCGCGGATCCCGGAACTGCTCGGCAGCAACCCGAGTTATGTGTTCTTCACTCGCAACCCGGACAGCAATGAAGGCCCTCGCGGTTCGCTGAACGTGCCGCTGACGGCCGGTTATAGCGCTGCGGTGGACCGCAAGGTGATTCCGTTGGGCAGTCTTTTGTGGCTGTCGACTACCCGCCCGGACGGCACGGCACTGGTGCGTCCGGTGGCGGCGCAAGACACTGGCGGCGCGATTGCCGGCGAGGTGCGTGCGGATCTGTTCTGGGGCACCGGCGACGCGGCCGGGCAATTGGCCGGGGACATGAAACAGCAGGGACAGATCTGGATGCTCTGGCCCAAAGGCGCGGCGCTACCGCAAGTGCCGCAGGTTGCCGACACGGAGAAGAAGTAACTCGGCAGATTAGCGGCGGCAGTTAGAAAGCCATCGCGAGCAGGCTCACTCCTACATTTGGAATGCGTACCCCCTGTAGGAGTGAGCCTGCTCGCGATGAGGCCAGCAGTAACACCAATAATCAGACAGACACAAAGAAGAACGAAGCAATCAATCCCATCCCGACAAACCACACCAGCGACCGCATGATCGCCCAGTCCGCCAGGTAGCAAATGATGTAAAGCAGGCGGCTGGTGATGAACAGCACCGCCAGCACATTCACTGTGACCAACTGTGCCGTCCCCACCAGATGCGCAACAATCACCGCAGCGGCAAACGCCGGCATCACTTCAAAGCTGTTCAGTTGCGCCGCATGCGCGCGCCGAGCCACACCGTTAAGACTTTCCAGAAAATCGCGAGGATCGTGGTTGTCACTCAGCCGGTAGCCACCCACGGCTTTCGCCACGCCTGTGCACACATATGGCAAGAAAATCGCAATCAACACACACCACAGAGCCACCGTCATAACGCCGTCCTTTTTTCGAGTTATAGAATTCGCGAGCGGTCAGAACTTCATCACCAGCATGCCGATCAGCACCAGCCCACAGGCTAAGAGCCGCGGCCGGCCGAAAGGTTCTTTGAGATAGCGCATACCAAACAGCACCACCAGAATCACGCTGATCTCGCGCAATGCCGCCGCTTCTGCAATCGAGCCCAACTGCATCGCCCACAGCACCAGAGCGTAGCTGAACAACACGCAGAATCCGACCGCCAGCCCCAGCTTCCATTGCTCACGCCAGAACTGCAGAAACGCCGGGCGCTTGGCCACCCATGCGAGCAACGGAAACGGCCAGGCACTGAGCAGCGTGACCCAGACCAGATAGTCCAGCGGGTGCGACCAGCGCCGCAACGCCTGACCGTCGATGTAGGTGTAGCAACCGATGCACAGCCCGATCAGTGCAACCACCGGCAACATCGACCACGGCAGATGCTTGCCGCCACCGCCCTGCCAGAGCAGACAGGCCATGCCAAAGGGAATCAGCATGATCCCGAAGATCTGCTGGGTGGTCAGTACTTCGCCGGCAAAGATCAGGGTCAGCGCCAGCACCACCAGCGGCGACAAACCGCGCATCAATGGATAGACCAGCCCCAGGTCGCCGACCCGATACGCCTGAATCAGCAGATAGCGGTAGAGCAATTCAAAGGCTGCCGAAGCGAGTATCCACGGCCAGATTTCCATCGGCGGCAAGTTCACGAAGGGCAGCGCAATGGCGACGAACAACAGCGCCACGGTGTCCATGCACGCCACCACCAGCAGCCGTTCGGCGCTGAACTTGATCAGGGTATTCCACGCCGCATGCAGCAGCGCCGCCACCAACACCAAACCCGTCGCCAGCACAAACACACTCCTTTTTTTATTAGCCCCCTGTAGGGAGTCGTCGAATAGTCAGATTATTGATTCGCGATGTGTCAGCAGCTGTTTATACTGCAAGCGACCACGCCGCACTCAGTTGCGCACAGATAAATTCCAATAATGACTGCCTGCCCCCGCTCTCTCCCCGAGACCGGTCGTTGGCCTGCGTATGCCTGATCACAGCGTCAAGACTACCGACAGAGACCTTGCGCATGCCACTCGCCTTGCTTGCACTTGCCGTTGCCGCGTTCGGCATCGGCACCACTGAATTCGTCATCATGGGGCTGCTACCCGATGTCGCCCGCGATCTCGCCGTGAGCATTCCGCATGCCGGCCTGCTGATCACCGGTTATGCCTTGGGCGTGGTGTTCGGTGCCCCGATCCTGGCGATCGGCACGGCGAACATGCCGCGCAAAGCCACGCTGCTGGGGATGACGCTGATGTTCATCCTCGGCAACGTGCTCTGCGCTCTCGCACCGAACTACGCGACGCTGATGGCCGCGCGGGTGGTCACGGCGCTGTGTCACGGCGCATTCTTCGGCATCGGTTCGGTGGTGGCTGCCGGACTGGTCGCACCGAACAAACGCGCACAGGCGATTGCCATGATGTTCACCGGCCTGACCCTGGCCAACGTCCTCGGCGTGCCGCTGGGTACCGCGCTCGGCCAGTACGCCGGTTGGCGCTCGACATTCTGGGCGGTCTCGGTGATCGGCGTCATCGCGGCACTCGCGCAGTGGCTGTGGCTGCCCAAACACATCGCGATGGACAAGGCCAACCTCGCCAGCGAATTCAAGGTGTTGGGCAAGGTCAATGTGCTGTTGGCACTGGGCATGAGTGTGTTGGCGTCGACTAGTCTGTTCAGTGTGTTCACCTACATCGCGCCGATCCTGCAGGACATAACGGGGGTCAGCCCGCACGGTGTGACGGTGATGCTGCTGTTGTTCGGTGTTGGCCTGACCGGCGGCAGCATGCTCGGCGGGCGTCTGGCCGATAGTCGTTTGTTGCCTTCGCTGGTGGGTGTGGCTCTGGCGGTGGTAGTGATTCTGGCGGCATTCAGCCAGACCAGCCGCTCGGTGGTGCCGGCAGCGATCACCCTGGTGCTGTGGGGGATTTTTGCCTTCGCACTGTGCCCGATCCTGCAACTGCTGATCATCGATCAGGCCCATGAAGCACCGAATCTTGGCTCGACGCTGAACCAGAGCGCTTTCAACCTCGGCAACGCGGCCGGTGCATGGATCGGCGGACTGGTGGTGGCCAGTGGCGCGGATCTGGCGGATCTGCCGTGGACTGGCGCGCTGGTCGGTGTGCTGACGGTACTGACCGCTGTATTTTTCATCTACCTGCAACGCAATCGCCACGTCGCTGCCGACATTGCGCACTGAGTTGACGCCACCTTGAAATGACACCGGGCCAGCAAAGGCCCGATGTCATTCAAACAGTCAGCTCAGACAAATACCCCGCCTCGCAAAGGCTCATCGGTCAGCGTCGCTCCTGGCTCGGTCAATGAGCTGAACAAGGTATGACCTTGCAGCAATTTGCCGTACCAGGTGTTCAACTGCTCAACGTCTGCCTGCCCGTCAAGCGCTTCGACCCACAGCACCAGATCACCTGCAATGTCTGCCGTCATCCGCACCGGAGCAAGCAGCGAGAACGGGCTGTTGACCTGCAACAATTGCAGGACCACGCCCTGCAGCAGCGTCCTCGGCAGCGCGCCCAGACGCAATGCAATCAACCAGCCGCCGGGTGTGCGCTCGAGCAACAACTCAGGCCCGTCGCCCACGCGCAAACGGCAGGTCTGCTGCGCCTCTGACGGCAACGCCAAATCCCATTGATCCAGCCATGCTTTAACTGTCATGAGGGTTTACTCCTTGATCCGCCAGGCCCGCGCCATGTTGACGGTGGTAGAACTGAATGCCTTGCTCCAGGGTTTGTTACGCGCGCCGTAATTGTCCGCAAGGTCATCCAGCGCTCGATTGATCTCGGCCGGAGTGGTTGCACGCATCAGGCTTTGCTCGACGCGACGCAACAACGCCACGTTGGACTTCGGCTGTCCGACACGGAACAGGGAAGGCAAGATCACTTCCTTGCGAATGTTCTCAGCAATCACCGCTACATCGCGCTTGCGCATTTCGTCCACCGCCGCCTTCAGTACCGGCGACTCCACAGGCGTGTTGCGCAGAGCGCCGAGCAAGCGTTGATGGTCGGTGTTATCGGCGTTGTTCAACGTTTTGCTCAACCATTCCTTGCGCTCCGGCGTAGTCGCCAAGGCATCCAGCCGCGAGAAGGCCGAACGCAGGTTATCGGTCAGCTTCATGTTTTCAGCCGAGAGGATCGCCACCGTCAGCCCGGATAACGCCTCGCCAACCTCCCGCCGGAACTGCACAACGTCTGCTGTACGCACCGGATCCTGGGCCGCGACACTGGCAAGCATTTCGTCATCAAGGGCCAGCAACGCCCCTTCCATCGTCGCAAACGTGTGGGCTTCGCGGGCCTGTAAACGGTTGTCGAGGTGGTCACCAACTTCGTTCTGCAATAACGCCTGCAACGAATTCTTGACGCTGGCGGGCATGGTGAAGTTCAGGGTTCCGCCCAGCATCCCGCTGTAGTCGCCCGACTCGGTCTTGAGTGGCACCACGACAGTCTGATCTTCGAACGCGGCGAGCCCTCGGTCTTGCAGTGCCGCTTGCGCTCCCAGCGGAGCACCCACGATACCCTCCGTTACATTGATAGCCCCCCGGCCTGGCCCCTTTTGTGCCACCGGATCCTCAGGGAACTTGAGGATGAGGTTATCGGCCTGACGCAACGGGCTGTTCGAGAACTGCCGATTGATCATCTCGGGAACCGGCACATTGAGCATGACACCGCCATCCTGAAACAGCGTGACTTCGCCCTGTTCCTGGAACGGGTGCGCGGTTTCCGCGACTTTCTGGAACACCAGCGGGAACGACCCGGAAATGTGTGCAGCACGGGCAATGTCCATGTCGGGGGTCAGGTCGGCGTTGAACACCACCAACTGCGGACGCCCTTCGTACATGGCCGTGCCGGTCATGCTCAGTTCTTTGATCTGTGGGATATATCGGCTGAGCACAGTCAGGTCGCGGAAGGTCACCACGCCGCCGGCCCCCAGTTTTTGTGCAATAGCTCTCACGGCGGGTTGCTCAGCGATGTCCATATGAGCCGCGATCTGGTGCATTACCGACTTACTCGTCTCCTCGCGCAGGACTTTCTCCAGCGGTGCCGCTTCGGAATCCGAACGTGGCAAGATGTTGTACAGCAGACGAACAATGCTGCCGACTACGCCCATCCTGCCAAAGGTGATCGCATTGGCGCAGCCGGAAATCACATGCTGGACTTTTCTCAACCAGCCTTTACTGCTGTCGAGCAGGGTGATCAGGTCCATGTTGTCCGACAGAGTCTTGAACGAAGTGGCGCTCATGCCCGACGCCAGCAGCGCGGCCGTGATAGCCCCGGCCGACGAACCGGAAATACTCTTGATGCCCTCTAGCGCACCCTTGTTTTCCAACGCCGAAATCGCCCCCGGATACGCCGCGCCTTTGGCGCCACCACCGCTGAGGACCAGGGTGGTCAACGGCGGCCGCGCCAGTTGCACTTCGGTGACGCCGTTCTCGAAACTGCGCAGCGTAACCTTGCGCTGTCCCGCCGCATCGGCGATCAACTGCGACGCACCTTCAGGCTGTGGGGTTACCAGGCTGGCACGGCTGATGTCCGGCACTTTCGCGCTGAGGGCAATGCCAATCGTGGTCTTGAGCGCAGCCATCAGACTCTGACCCACAACCTGGGTGGACAAGGTGCCCTTGGCCGGTTGCGAATCCTTCGGCGGGGTGACTTCCTGCTGCCTGGCGGCACCGGCGAGTGCGTTGACTGAGGACGGAATTAGCATAATAGCTCCCAATAAACGTTGGTCCTTTACAGGAGCCAATACTAAGGGAACGGTTTTTTTGGCTTTTCCAATATCGGGCGTATTTTTGTCAATTTAGAACGTCAATGCTGGCGCATCGACAGCACTGTCGATGGCGGGCGCAGAGGCTCTGCCCTTGTGCAGCCACGCCTGCTTGAAGGCCGCCTCCAGAGCACTCAACTGACCATCGACGCTCGCGTCGATAATGCCGATTTCGGTCTCCAGAATGCAGCCGCCCTGATCCAGCCGGGCATCGGCAATGACCTCGACGTAGCCCACTTCCGGAAAATCCTTGAGCACCCGGGAGATCTGTTCGCGCACCTCAACCACCTGATCCGGCTGCACGTGCAGGATCACCTGCTTCTGGTTGCTGACCAGTGACAGCGCCTGCTGCGTCACTTGCAACGTCAACTCGATATTGTCGTAGTGCTGGAGAATCTTGCGCACCGCTTGCAGCACCACGTCGCTCATCTGTTGTTCGACCTCACGGTAATACTGATGACACTGCAACAGCGTCTCCTGAATCAGCGTGGCCTGACGAATACGTGCCTCTTCGATGCCGGCCTGCCAGCCCAATGCCTTCTGTTGTGCGTAGACATCATGGGCGGCCTGTTCGATTTCGGCGGCGCGCTTGCGAGCCACTTCGACCAGTTCGCCTGCTGTCAGATAATCCTGATAGTCGCGGCTGCGCAGCAACACCTGGTCCGGCGCGAGCTGCACTTCAGAGGCTTTTATTTCAATAAATGGAAGCATTGCGGGCTCACTTGTCGGGCGATTTTCAGGCACAACGCCTGGGCCAATGAACGCTGGTGACTGCTCACTGCCCACTGCACCGGGGGTGCGGACACAGCGGTATCGGTGAGCGCCAGGCGCAAGGCAATGCGCCGGGCAAATCCCGGTGCAACGTCAATGCAGGCCTGCAACCAGAAAGCCAGCGCACGTTGGCGCAGGCAATCACCGAGCTCACCGTCAGGCAATGGCTGCTGCCAGCCTTGCGGCCAGGCGCCTATGATCAGATCCAGTTGCTCCAGGCAGTAGCGATGTCCTGCCTCGCCGATCACCGCGTGAACCCGACGCAGGTTGTTCGCGTCCAGTACCTGGCGAATTGCGTGGCCATGCAGCAGCGCGCCCAAGTAACCGAGGGTCTTCTCCAGCGCAGCCTGCTCAAAGAACGCGAGGCCTGCGAGGGTCGGCGGTAACTCGTAGTCGATGTCCAGCGAACACTCGTTCAGCAGCCAGGCGTTGATTCCACTGTGCTGACGCCAATGGCTCAGTGTGTCCGTCAGTTGCATCAGCGCGGGCGGAACACGCGTAAGGTGGATGTAGCGGGCCGGGCAAAATCGCAGTTGATAGGGCGTCAGCAACAACGTCATTACGAAGCCCTGCTGCGCTGCCACAAGTACTGACCGAGGTTGCTCACCAGCAGCAGCGCGACCAGTAACCCGAACAGCCCGAGTAACCGTCCACGGGATGCTTCCGTCACCTGAATCGAGAACACCGTGTCATAACGCGGTGCGAGCGGAACTTGCCGAACGTCCGCCGAAGGCACCAGCACCACGCTGATGCGGTCGTAACTCAGGCCTTCAATGCCGTTGTTCACCAGTTGCTTGATCTGCGGAATGTAGGCGTCGAGCTGGATGTCGGCTGCATGTTTGATAAACACCGACGCCGAAGCAGGGGAAGATTTTTTGCCCAGACCATCACGGTCTTCAGGCAGCACCACATGGACGCGCGCCACCAGTACACCGTCGATCTCCGACAGGGTCCGGGAGATCTCCTGGGCCTTGGCGTAATTGAGCCTGGCACGCTCCTCGACCGGCGAGGAGATCAATCCTTCTTTGGGAAACACATCCTTCAGCGTGGAAAAGCTCTCACGCGGATAACCCTTGCGCTTGAGCGCGTCGATGGCCTCGGCAATATCCGACTCCTCGACCAGCAGTTTGATCTTGCCATCCTTGTCCGGCTGCTTGGACGCCCCGATCCCTTCGGTGCGCAGCAACGCGAGCATTTCATTGCCTTCTTTCTGGCTGATACCGGCATAAAGTTCGACCTTGCAACCGGCGAGCAACATCACGGTCAGCAACATCAGAGTTCGATTGAGTCTCTTCACGCAGCACCTTATTGGGTTTTCATCAGCGTTTCGACATTCTGACTCATGCGTCCGACCGTCTTGGCGATCAGCTCTTCCTGCATGCTGATGCGCATCAACGACCACTGCATCTGCATCAGGCTGCTCGGGTCATCACCGGGGGTCGACAGCTCGACTTCAAGGTCGTGCTTGGCCTGAGAGAAACGTTCTTTGATCTGTCCGATTTCATTGAGCAGGTTGCCCCCAAGACTCTCGGTGCCCTTGGCCATCGCCTGCTCGAAATCGGCGATTTGCCCGGCACTGGCCTGGGGGTTCTTGAGTTCATCGAGACTGGTGACCGCGGCCTGACTTATCTGACTAATGTCCATCACGACTCCAGATCGGGTGAGTGGGTGAAGCTCATCATGTTTTTGACCAATCCGTTGGTCGGGATCAGGATCTGCAACTCGCTGCGCACCAGGGTGTTCAGGTACTCGCTGCCCTCAACCCCCTTGATCTCGCCCAGTACGTAGAGCAACAGCGTTTCCTGTTGCTTGCCAAAAGGTGCCTGCTCCTTGAGCAGGTCCTTGAGCGCCAGACGATCCTGCTCAGGCCCTCCCCGTGATTGCGGAAAATGCGCCAGCAAACGGTCCGACAGACCGTCCATGAGCCAGTCACGCAGCTCGGAACGACGGTTCCTGGCCGACTCCGGCAGGTCATCGCGAAACCATTTCCAGACGGTGTCGCGCTGCTGCGTGCGGTCCATTCCCGTCAGGGCTGTCGTCAGGCTCGCGCCTTGCAACCACAGTTGCTGAGCGGCATCGACCGGCGCTGGCCGGGTCGCCACCGGAGGGCCCTTCATCGCCGCCTCGAAGGCCTGCACCTGAGCGGGCTCGGCCGGCGCCGGGGGTCTTGCATCCGGTCCATTGCGCAGTGGCAACTGCGCGGACGACCCATCAATTTTGTTCATGGCCCCTCCGGGTTACGCATGCCTTGGGCAAACTGCACCAGGCGCGGGTCATCGCTCGCGGCCAGCCCGGCCAGACGCCGATCCAGCGCCGTGCCCAGGCCCAGTCGCCATTCGCACAACGCCAGCCAGGGTGCCAGTTCCGGCCAGGGCTGACCCTCGCCCAACTCCAGCGCCTGTTGGTAATGCCCCTGATTCATCAGACTGGAGAGACGGATCAGGCACGCAGCCTGCGCCTGCCCTTCAACCTGCTCGAGCCAGTTGGCAATCTGTTGCGCTTCTTCGTGGCAATGGTGGCCGGTACCGGCCAGGGCTAGTTCTGCCATCAGCCCTTTCAATGAACTGTCCATCATCAGATTTTCTGCAGGATGCCCTGCATCAGGTCTCTCATCGAACGCGTGACGGTCGAGTTGATGTTGTAGATCACCGACCATTTGTTGAGTTTGTGCTGAAGCTCGGCCAGCAGTGCCGGGTTGTCAGCGGCCTCCTTGAGTGCCGCAATGGCATCACCGACTTCCTTGTTGGCGTTGTTCGCCTGTTCCTTGAGGTTGTCCGCGACTTTGTCGAGGGTGTTGACGGCGCTGTCATTGGTAAAAATCGATGCCATTACGAAGCTCCCTTGAGGGTGTTGAGAATGTTGATGGCGGCCTCGACTGCCTGGGCTTCCATCTGCCATTGCTGGTATTGCCGAGGCTCACCGCCGCTGATCAAACGACGCTTGCCAATGGCCTGGGCCTGTTCCAACTGCGCGCGAATCTGCCGCTCAAAATCCACGTCAGCGGCGCACAGACGCTCCTCCAAAGCTGTCATCACTAAGTGGCTCTCCCTTCAGGTTGATGATGAATTGTTGTTTGCCGCGACTGACAATCACGGCGTCGGCATTGATCGCCAACACCCTCACACCTTGCGGGGTCGACGCATCGACCGGGTATTTCTGACCGTCACCCAGTACCACATAAGGCAGTTTGCCGAGAGACACCGAACGCACCACGAACTCCAGCTCATCGGTACTGGCGCGCTTGTTGCGACTGAGTAATTCCAGGGCCGGGCGGGCGCCGAACTCCTGACGGAATTCACGCTGCAACTTATAGAACTGGTTGAGTTGCGCCTCATCGAGCTGCCCGCGCATCTCGATGCGCTCGCCTTTGTCGTCATAGGCCAATGCGGTTTCAAGGCCGAAATCCGCGAGCATCTGGTCGAGTCGCTTGAGGTGCGAGCCGGCCAGCCGTACGCGGTTTTCCACGCCCAGCAATCCGGGTACGTCTGCCTTGAGCAGGCTGTCGATTTGTAGCCAGTGATCATCTTCCAACGCCAGCTCGCCGGTCAGGCGAATCCAGCCGGGTTGATCGGCATTAACCGTGCGTACCTGGCGATAACCGAATTTCTGCAGGATGAATTCCACCCCCTGCCGAATTTCTTCCATGCTGCGTACATCGAGCCGATAGGTCAGCGTGCTGCGTTCAAGGTATTGCTGCAGTGCCAACCGCGCGCGGTTATCTTCCAGGTAACCCGTGAGTGTGATGCTGCCATTAGCCTGTGGCTCCGCGACCTGCACGGACTGGAACTGGCGATCACGTAAAAAACTGCGCAACGCGACCAGCGGATCTTCGCCGGTCATACCGCCGCTGCCGCCCGACCATGGCCCGCCAAGCAACCCCACGAAACCCACCAGCAGCAACACGCTGACGGCGAGCATCAGTCGTCCTCCCCAATAGGCCCGAGGCAGCTTCGCGCGCCGTTCCTGGGGGTTGGCAGCGATGGGCAACTGTTCGCTGAACTGACGCTCCTGAGCGCAAAAAGCCCACAGCAGGGGCCCGCAAGCCTGTCGGACCAGCGCCTGCAACGCAGTGCCACCCACCAGCGGCTGGCCCCCCTGAAGCGGCTGATTACCCTCGGCCCACTCCAACAGACGAACACCTTGCGGGTCGACGTCCAACACCAGATGAACCGGCGCAATACCTTCATCGACCAGCACCAGATCGGCTTGCAACGGATCGCTGCCGATGACCACACGCCCTTCGGCCAGCGGCACTTCGACCCCTTGGTTGAGGCCGCTGTAAAAACGGATTTTCCAACTCATTTCAACGCTTCTCAGGCGCGCGAACGCACTGATCGACACCTTCGACGCAGGCACCTTCGGAAATGCGCCAACCCGGGATGGCGTTGCCCATAACGCAGGCAGTCAGTGAAGAGTCCTTGCCGGCCTGCGCCAGTATCTGCTGCAGTTCGCGGGCCTGCCCCAGTGCCTGGCACTGCGTCGTGCCGAGCAATTTCTGCAATGACAGACTCTGGTTCGACAACTCATCGACCTGGAGCAATTCGTCCATATAGCCACGCTTGCTGCCCAGCGCCACGAAATGACCGAGGCCGTTGTCGATCAGTCGCGGCTCGATCAGAAACAGGCGCACCGAACGGCGGGTGAAGCTGGACTTGAAACGGAACAGTGCGCCCAGGTACGGGATATCGCCCAGCAAGGGCACCTTGCGCATCGACTCGCTGAGTTCGTCGCGGTAGATACCGCCGATCAACAGACTCTGACCATGGCCGACGCGCGCCACGGTATCGACAACGGTACGGGCGATGGTCGGAAGACCTCCAGGCCCGGAACTATTGGGTTTCTGGTTGCCGTCTTCGATGTGCAAGCTGAGGCTGATTTCCGGTTTGTCACCCAACTGGATCACCCGCGGTGTCAGTTTGAGCATCGTCCCGTAGGTGATAGGCCTGAGTTCGGCCACGCGTTCACCGATGAGCCTGACGTAATAAGTTTCGCTGTGATCGATCACCGCGAGGGTATTTTCCTGGGTCAGCACGGTCGGCCGCGAGCCGATCTGCGCGCGGCCCTGGTTCTGCAACAAGGTGATTCGCGCCAGCAGGAAATCCAGACCTCGACTGTCCACCAGACTGGCACCGGCCTCCCTGGTCGTCGCGGGCCCGCCGAGGTTCTCTGTGCTGGTGCGGATGTCGACCAACTGGCGAGGACCGACGCTGATCCCGACGCGCCAGTCCACACCCAGCTCGGCGAGGTTTTCTGCGTTGATGTCGACAATCGACAACCCGACTTCGATACGCGCCGACGGCCGATCCAGCGCCGTGATCAGGCGCCGGTACATCGGCATGCGTTCCTTGGTATCGCGCACGAGGATGGCGTTGAGCGAGGGCTCGGCCTGAACCACCGCACGCCCGGACTGCACCGGCGAACGTGGACTGTCCTGCCCTTCGACCGCCACAACGTTGGCGTCACCCAGCACCCGGGCGAGGATGGTCGCCACGCCGGGGGCTTCAATGTCGTCCTCGCGATACTTGATTCGTCGATCTTCGGCGACCGCGTACTTGAGCGGAAAGATTTCCACCACCAGGTCGCCGGTCTTTTCACTACGCAATGCGTGCTGCTGCTCCAGGGCCATGGCGGTTTGCTCCACCAGGTCGAGGTAACGCGGAGGGCCGGAGATATACACCAGCCGTCCGCTCATGTCCGGTCGCCAGCCAAAGCGCGGTTCCCACACACCCCCCGCTTCCAGCGCCTGCCTCAATTCGGCTTCGCTGACTTGCTCCAGCTTGACCAGTCGCGACTGCATTTCAGTGGATTTGAATACATACAGAACAGCCCCGTCGTAATACCAGATGAGGTTGTAAAGCGAGGCCATCAATTGCAGAAAGGACTGCGGATCCTTGAGGTCGAAGCGCCCGCTGACCTGGTCGTTGACCTTGTCACTGACAATTACCGAACCGTCGTAGTTGGCGCCGAAATTGGCCAAGACATCACGCAGGTTTTCACCTTGAGCGACGTAGTTGTAGGGGATGGCTGGCCAGTCCAGATCCTGACCATAAGCGGTAGTGGTCAACAGCCACGCAAGTACCAGACTCAAGAATCGCGAAATACTCAGGGACGCCATAACGTTTGTTTCCACTGCGGTTCAAGGCCTGCAAGCAGCAAGTCTGGCTTGATCGTTTCCAGTAGGGTGACCTGAGCCGTCAATGCCTGCTCCAGATCGTCGAGTTCGAGGGTGCCCAGATCAAGCCGCGCCTCAAGGATGAGGTTGGACTGTTCGTCAGTCGCCAGCCCCTGCGGATGATGCCGACTCCAGCGGGTAACCTTGCCCAGCAAGTTGAGAAGCACCTCACGATCCGCCGGGGATTGGGCCTGAACCTGCCAGTTCAGTGGACTGGAGAGCACCAGATCATCGCCCTGACGGCGCAAATACAAGCTATGCGTGTCGACCCGCAGGTGATAACGGCCCGATTGATCGGCCACAAAGGCCCCTTGGCCCGTGCGTGCGGCCAATCCAGTCAGTAAATGTTCCATGATTCCTCGGCGTATCTGGCAGTCAGAGGCTCTGCCAGTAAAAGTGATCGTGGGCCTGACACAGGTTGCGTTCTTGCAGGAAGTGCTGCACCGCGTCCGCGGCGCCAGCGTCCTCGTCAAGTTTGGCCAGCGGCTCCCACAGCGAGGTCAGCACCACCGGCACGGGTGCAAAGCCATCGAGCTTGCCATCGGCAAGCAACACGGCCATGCCCTGATGCCAATTGGGCCAAGCGAGTCTCGCCTGCTCGGAAATCACGCTCAGCTTACGCACCAACGCCGCAGTGTCGGCTTGGGTCTTGGCCTCACAGCGCTCGATTTTGGCCAGTTCCAGACGCGCCAGTTGTGAGTCGGTCGAGCCCACCTGACGCCAGAACTGCGCCTTGATACGCAATTGACGAGCCTGGGTTTCATACTCGATCAGCGTAGAACGCCAACTGGGAATGGCTTCGTCGAACAGGCTTTCCCACCAACCGTAAACAGGTAACAGGACCCAGTCGATGATCGCCTGGGTCGAGGCCAGGTTGATTCGGTCGCCCAGCCAGTTACACCAGTCCTCGCCCCGGGCGGAGGCCTGACGCAGAACCAGTTGAATGTCGCCGCGCTCAAGGGCCATTCCGCGGGCAAGGCGCTGCTGCAGCCAATTGGACTGAAACAGCTGCTCCAGCTGCACACGCGGCAGCAGGCGCTGTAACAGACTCAACTGTCGCGCGCTGATGATCCCCGATTCACGGTACAAGCCGCCTGATACACAGCCTGCCACTCTGCCTCGACGGCGGGCATCCTGTCCCACTACGGAGACCCTGCGACCAGCAAAAATACCGGCTTGAGGGCGTTGATTATGGTCTTCCTGGCTCATTCTCTGCCTTGACTATCTCGTTTCGTAGCACACCCGTCAGCGTCTTTCACTGCGACCAATCTTACTGAGGGTCAATGGACCAAACTTGCAAAAAACGTCATTTTTTTTTAGCCCGACGCTATTCTTTTCCTTGCCTGGAACGACTGGGCGTACACCCGAAACGGCGTCGATAGCTTTGGGTAAAGTAAGACTGACTGGAAAAACCGCTTTCCATCGCGATGTCCACAATACTCATCTCACTGTTAAGCAATAAGTGGTGGGCGTAGAGGATACGCCGCTCGCTGATCCAGGCACGAGGGGAAACGCCATAGACTGAACCGAACAATTCCTTGAACGTCGTCAGCCCCATGCCAAACTGCCGGGAAAACTCACAGAGCCGCCACTCCTTGAGATAGTGCTCCTCCATGAACACTTGCAGTCGCTCGACATGCCGACTGCCCTGCTGGCGCAACACCGACATCAGCGCCGGCCCTTGAGGGCTGAACGCGAACAACATCAACAACTCTTCGACCCGTAACAGGGCAAGCATCGGTGGATGTTCGTGCACCATCAGGCCTTCCAGCCCCTTGATGCAGTCAGCCATCAATGGCGTACTGGCAAACGCGATAAGACTGACCCCGGGCTCATCCCAGCGTTCGACTTCACTTAATAGATCGCCGAAACGCTGAATGAACTTTTGTAAAAACCGAACTGATAATGGGATCCAAAGTAAACGACACTCATGTTTGCCCGTGCTGACGACGTAGTTGCCTCTGCGAGCAAACACTAGTTCGCCCGGCATGAGGCAAAGTGTCGCATTACAATCCTGAACTGTGAGCTGCCCCTCAATCAGGATATAAATTCCTGCTTCACCGTTCGATACGAATTCAAACGTAGGAATAGCCCATCGGCACAGTTTTATCTGTTTCCGAGCACGTGTGCTGGCACCTTGCATTTTTTAGTGACCCCAACCTGCACATACAGTTTGTACGGCGCCTAGGCAGGCAACGTACGAAAACTCACCCTCGACGTAGTACGGCGTGACACCCTGATCGATGATCAACTCAACAACAGCTGTCATTAATAATAGTTAATTATCGAATTAGAACAATTACTCTTATTAAGCGGCATCACGCCTTTTTTTGTATAACCCGCGAAGTATCGGAATACTCACTGAAATTAATTAGCAAAAAATTAATACAAAGCATTTCAAAGAGGTGTCGCCGCGGGCCGAACAGTGCACTTTGGATAACACGGTAGTTGTCCAAGCTGTACTTTCATGTCGTTATCGATCACTACAGGCTGCCAACTTCTAGCTTGAACAGGCCCCTCTTCGGACCAGGCCAGTTGACTGCGCAACGACAATCCCTCGCCGGCTACCTGCGCCGGCATCAGACGAAAGGCAAAGTGCACAGGCAACGCTGTCACCCGGTAACTGGCCTGGGCAATCATTCGCGGCTGCCCTTCGACCTGCGCATAAAGACGCACACTGACATAGGCCGGGCGCGTGACAGCGGACGGCATGCGCACCTCGCCTTGCACATTCACTCGTTCTATCGGCGCGGGTGACACACTGACACAACCGACCAGAGCCAATAAAACACTGCACAGCAGCGCTTTGATCATGGCCGCCTGACCTGACGCTCATAAAGGGCCGATGTATCGCCATCGATCAACCGTTGCAGGTGCTGCTCAATCTGATGATCGGTAGTCACCTGTGTCGCCAGCCAGCGCCCCAGTTCAGCCACACTGGCCACACCTGCCTGGCGGCTGGGCACCTGGCTGAGCGAACGTCCGGCAAAGCTCCCGGAAACTTGCGCCTCGTCGGTCTTGACGGCGGGTGGAATACCAGCGCTGTCTATTTTCATAACTCTGCTTAAACCCTCATGCCGGCGGGTCTGGATTGCGCGTGTGCGGCACTGTCCCGTCCAGGCAGCAACTTCTGCCAGAATTCGGCGTGATCCAGCAGGTTGGCCAAGGTGCTTTCGAAACGTAACAAGTTCAGCTCGGCGGCCGGAATCTGCGCGTACAGCTGCACCAGGCCCGCTTCCTCGTCAAAACCAAAATGCAGGTCGAAGCGATACCAGCGTCGATTGAAACTCGCCAGTTGCCGGAAAATTCCTTCGCCTAAGGTTTCGATCCCCGCCACATCGGCTTCCAGGACGAGTCGGTCACGTCCAGCCAGCAATACCAGCGTCACGCCCAACTGATCGTCAAACAGAAGGCTTGCGACCCCTTCTTCATCCAGCGACAAAGCGGGAAGTCCACTGCGGCTGGCAAATTCGGCAAGTAGCTGATTGACCCTGATACTCAAATCCATGCATGTCTCCTCGAGCTAGGCGAATGCTAGCACCCGGCCATGCAGCGGTTTTGTCACTGACGGGCTTTTCTTTTAAGAAAAAAGCCACATCACTGCGGCTTTTTTCCTACAACCAAAATCAAATCAGGCTACGCCAGCGGCCGCTCGCCATGCCTGGTTGTGGTTCTGGGTGTACTGCGCAAGTAACTGCAGCATCTCCTTCATGAAGTTGGCGTTGTAGCTCAACTGGTCTTCGACCTTTTGCTTTTCGCTCTGGGCAATCGATGCGTTGACTTCATCTTCCTTGGCATTGGCCTGAACCGCCGTTTGCTCGACCTGCACCGAGTTATTGGACATCTGTCCAAGTGCCTGATTTACGCCGTTGATGCTTTGCAGCTTGGCATTGCGGTTATCAATGCGCTGCCCGGCCAGTTTGAGCGCACTGGTATCGGCTGCCTGATCCTTGGACCAGATCTTGCCGACTTCGACACGATCGGCGTCCGAGGTTTTACCCAATGCCTGCATCTTCGCGTCGATCAGTTCGTTGCGACCGGCGATGTTTTTCTCCAGGCTTTTCTCCTGGCCGATGGCCTTGCCATTCTTGACCGCGCCGATGGCACCGGTAATCGCCGATGCCACGGCCATCACCCCGGAAATCACCGCCATCGCAATCATCAACTTGGAACCGCTGCGCATTTCATCCACCTGGGCTTGCTGCGCGTTGATGATCGAAGTGTTCTCGCTGTCCCGCTGAACGATGCCCAACTCGCGAGCCTTCTGCGCGATGCGAAACAACAGCACCATCAGCTCGACACTGCCATTGAGTTCACTGCTGACTTTGCCCAGGCCTTCGGGCTTGAACGTTTGACGCGGCTCGATCAGATCGACGCCCGAGCTCTTTTTCGCTTCACCGAGCGGCATCATGCCGGCGGCGTGAACGGTTTCGTTGCGCGCGGCGGATTGAGTTTTTTCCAGCGGCTGAGTATTGCCAACCTGACTCAGCCCATGAGCGCCATAACCTGTTTCAATAATCATGATGTGCTCCTCAGATAGCCGCAGGACGGCTGGAAAGGTTGTGCAGGCTGTCGCCCTTGGCATTGATCATCTGGAAAATCTGCTCCATGACCTGCAAAAAGGACTCGACCATGTGACTGAGCTCTTCCTTGAGTCTGTCCATGACGGCCTGGAACTGCGTGAGCTCGGAGCGCCCCTCCAGGACATCGGCCTGTTTGACGGCTGACTTGGCCTGAAACGCCGAGTTGGCGGTTTGCGCCGCACCGTTGGCGACATCCAGCGTTACATCGGAAATCTGCATGCCGAGTTTGGCGCCATGGGAAAGCGACTGACTGGCAACGTTGCCGAACTTGCTACCCAGATCCGCCACTTTGCCGGCGAGACTGGCAGTGAGCTCGGCGGCCTTGCCACCGATTTTTGCACCCACTTTGGCGACCGCCCCCACGGCAGCCCCCCCGAAACTGACTACCGCAGCGATCACGGCGATGGCGATTTCAATCCCCATCAGAGCCGGTCCGAGCTTTTCCATCACTTCTTTGCTGATCAATCCGTCCTTGGCTGCTTGTTGCACAGCCTGGGAAACGACACCCATCACACCGCCGGCAATCATCAGTGCTCCGGCAGCCGCGCCAACGCCCGTCGCCACCAGGATGGCGCCAACGATGATCGAGGCAATGGCACTGATCCAGCCAAAGATCTTGCCGATCAGACCGGACTTCTGCGCCTCTTTAGCCGCCTCGGTCGCCTCCAGAATCTTCTTCTGGTTTTCTTCTATCTTCTGCAGGTTTTGCTCACGCGCCTGCTTGATCTCTTCGATCTTGAGCTTCTTCTGCGTGGACTCCAGTTCGCCGGTCACTTTGGCCAACTCGATTTCAAAGTCCTCCACCGAGCTGAGCCGCGCCACACCCAGCCGAGAAGTTTCAGCGATAAAGCGCTGAGCCTGCGCAGTGTCCTGGCGCACCGACTGCACCAGACGATTGATGTCCGCCCGAGAGCTGGCATCCAGTCGTTGCTGACTCGCCGCCGAAGGCGCGGTCAATTGCACACCCTGAGTGTGGAGGGCCTGACGGCCATCCGCCTCGACCCGGGAGACCGTAAGTGCGTCCCCTCCTCGGTCATTGCGTGGACGGGCCACCGGGTCGTTGGCAAAAACGTCCCCGGTGGCAAGCGCAACGCGATCAAACGTTATCGGATTCATTGTGTTGATCCTTTCTCGCTAATACGGCTTCCAACATAGCGCCAGCACGCTCGGCCAAAACCGCGTGCGCCGGCTGTGCCGAGGCCAAGGCCCGAGCCGAGTAGAAGCCACTCTCGGCTCCGTCGAGATCACCCAGTTGCAGATGACACTCGCCAGCATGAAACGGAAATCTGGGCTCATTGATGTCAATCAGCGCGCCATAACTGAAGCTCTGCAATGCCAGCTCAAGCTGCCCCAACGACTGGCGACAGGCACCCAGTCCAAGGAAGAACCGAACGTCGTAGTGATCGAGCATGCACAGCGATTGAAAGATCTTGTGGGCGTCCTCGCACTTGCCGGCCTGGTATTGATTGAAGGCCAGGGAATAGAGCTGCTCCAGGCTGTCGCCGGAGATGTTTTTGAGCATGGCCAGCGTGCCGCCATCGCGCAAAAAAGCTTCCAGTTCCTTCTCGTATTCCTCAGACAAATCTTGTTCTTGCTGGCTCATCAACCGTTCCTATATGGCATTTAGAATGTCGCGCATCACGCTGTCGTATTTCTGGACGAAGCGATTGAGGGCCTCGATCGCCGAGTTGTAGCGCGAGCTGACATCGTTCAACAGCGTGGTTTTTTCACTGACCTGGTCGTTGATCGGACGGGAGCGATCGCCCACCGTCGTGGCGAAGTTGGCAATGGGGTTGTTCTCTTTCTCGAACGCGTAGCTGTTCTGCAAGTCCGCGTCTTTCATCGCACCGCTTTCCTTGGGTTCACCTGTCAGAAATGCCTTGATGCTCAGCGGCTTGCCCGCGCTGTAGGTATTGAGACCGGTCAGCAACTTGTATTCCGCGCTGGCCTGCCAGCTCTCCTCGGTGGGGTAGCCGTACAAGGCCTTGTCAAAAAGATTGAGCCCCGGTTCGATCTCGATTCCTGCTTTGGCCGCCAGCTTCGCGTTGATCTGCGACTGGATCTTGCTGAAGATATTGAGCTCGGCAGTCAGCGCCTTAAGGTCGTCGCGCAACGCGTTGCGTTTGCCGTCCTGTATCAGCAGAACCTCTTCGTAAACACCGCGAACGTCATCATCGATTCGATCACCCGTCAGTCCGAAATGCGTCTTGGCGAGGAATTCTTTCAGCGGCCATGGCTGGCCTGGCTTGGCATCGGCGTACTGATTGATCAGTTGCTTGACGGACTCGATCCCGGACTTCACCTGCAGTTCATACAGGCCGCCCTTCGTGATCGGTACTGGCGGCAGAAAGTAGGCCAGCAGCCTTTCCAGCTGGGCCGGCTCCAACTCTTCTGTGTCATGGGAAAAGCTGACTTTGCGGTTGCTGATCAGCGCCCGCAGTTCTGCGAGCGCATCGGTTCCGCGCCCCCGCAACTCATCTGCAGGCAGTGTCTGCAACTGGTTCAGAAAACCCGAAAGGTCTTGCTGGTATTGCCTGATATCCATAAAAGGTTCCTTACACTACAAGTCCACGCATCGAGGCCGGACGACGCAGGCGTTTACCTTCATCGGCAACCGGCGGACGGCTGATCCGCATCCGCTGCACTTCCTGCAACAGCTCTTGTTCCGCGGCCTGCACCAACGGCTGATCCGGTGATCGAAAGACCCGATCACGAACCTCGGCCGACAACCCCAGGCCTTCCCACATTTCACCGAGCAAGCGTTCGCGGTGCTCGTTGTCCTCAATCGCCCTTTCGGCAGCCTGAAGCGTTTTGGCGTAGGTTTCGTCGTGCATATCCATGGCTCCTATAGTAGGGACAGGGCGATTGGCTTCCTGTCAGGCACGGTCGATTTTTTGTCGTTTTCGCATTGATTGCAGCGAACACACGTGTCCGGCCTGTAACTCGAACCAGCCGGCTTGCGGCTCGGCGGCGCCCGTCCAGCGACGATAGAAACGCTCCATCCGCTGGCCCTCCAGCGGACTTCCGGCCATCGCATCTACCTTGCCGTACAAACCGGCCTGCGGCCCGAGAACCGCGAGTACCGCCTCAGCCAGTACATAAAGCGCAGCAAAGGAATTGCCCAGACCGCGGCGCCCGTCGACGCGGCGCAGCATGACAATCCAGACCCGCGAACCTTCGCAGCGCCAGGCCAGCTCACAGCCGCCATGCACGAATCGCCAACCCAGCGACAACGAGCTCTGGCGCAGAAAATGCGGTTGAATGTCATAGCCTTTCGCTTGCAGCCAGTGCGTCAATGGATCGCCGCTCATAACGAAACCCGCCCCAAGGGCTGAATATTGATTTGCTGGGTCAGCTCCTGATACGACAGCACCGGCAAGCCGTAGTAATCGCCTTCAATCAACTTGCGCACGTAGCGGCGGATGTCCATCGACACGACCAACACTGGTTTGGTCTGCATTTGCGAGAGGTCGCCGACGGTCTGCCGGACTTGTTCGAGGAAGGACTGGGTGACGGCCGGGTCCAGTGCCAGATAGCTGCCGGCACTGGTCTGGCGGATGCCGCCACGAATCTGCTCTTCTACCAATTGGTCGAGCAGATAGGCCGGCAGGATGTTGTTGCCGCTCGAATACTTGTAGCAGATGTAGCGTTTGAGGCTGCTGCGGATGTATTCGGTGAGTTGCACCACATCTTTCTCTTTTTGCCCCCACTCGACCATCGCTTCGAGAATCGCCCGCAGATTGCGGATCGAGATGTCCTCGCCCACCAGGCGCTGAAGAATCTCGGTCATGCGCTGCAACGGAATGATGCGTTGGGCTTCTTTCACCAGTTCCGAATAGCTGTGCTCCATCTGCTCCAGCAGGTAACGGGTTTCCTGGATGCCGATAAAGTCTTCGGCGTATTCGCGCAGCACATGCGACAGGTGCCAGGTCAGCACCTGATCCATGGTCAGGAAAGCGCATCCGGATCGCTCCAGCCGCCCTTTGTGCTCGGCGTCGACCCACAACGTCGGTTGGCCCGGCAGCACCGGTTCGCCCTCCTCAAACGGCACGCCAATCAGCTCCAGCTGACTGGCCCTTTCCTGCACCAGCAACTGCGCACTGCGCAGGCGCCCACGTGCCACCGGCACCTCTTGCAACTGAATCAGGTATTCGCCGTCTTTCAAGCCGTCATTGAAGCGCAGATGGATACCCGGAAACGGAACGCCAAAGTCCAGATAGAGCGCACGTCGTACCCGCACCAGCTCATCATTGAGGGCGAGCGCCTCAAATTCCTGCTGCATGCCCGCATCGACATCGATCAGCAAGGGTACGGTCATGGCGAACTCTTCCTTGTCACCCAGGCGCGAGCCTTTGGGCTTGCTGCCCGAGGGCTTGGATTTGGGCCTGGCCGATGACGCGGCGCCCGCACCTTGCGCCAACAGCGTCGGCAAATCCTTGGGGTTGTTCTCGGCGACCAGAGCGCGTTGACGCAACAACATGAAGTAGCCGCCACCGCCCACCACGGCCGCCAACACCATGAACGTCACCGTCGGGAATCCGGGGATAAGCCCGAACAACACCAGCAGCACACCACCGATCAACAGGGCCTTGGGCTGCGCCACGACTTGATCGCCGATGTCATTGCCCAGGTCCGAAGCGCCATCTGACGAGTCCCGGGTCACGATGATCCCGGCCGTGATCGCGATTAACAGGGCCGGTACCTGGCTGACCATGCCGTCGCCAATAGTCAGCACCGAGTACAACTGCAAGGCATCGCCGGCGGTCATGCCCTTTTGGGTCATGCCGATGGTGATGCCCGCGAGGATGTTGATGAAGATGATGATCAGGCCGGCAATCGCATCGCCTTTGACGAATTTCATCGCGCCATCCATCGAGCCGAACATCTGACTCTCGCGCTCGATCACCGCTCGCCGGTCCCGCGCTTCGTTGACGTCGATGACACCGGCGCGCATATCGCCGTCGATACTCATTTGCTTGCCGGGCATCGCATCCAGAGAGAATCGCGCGCTGACTTCAGCCACGCGCTCGGCACCTTTAGTGATGACCAGAAACTGCACAATGGTGATGATCAGGAAGATGATGCAACCCACCACCAGATTGCCGCCCACGACGAAGTTGCCAAACGTGTAGACGATCTGGCCGGCGTCGGCTTCCAGCAAAATCATGCGCGTGGTGCTGACCGACAACGCCAGCCGGAACAACGTGGTGATCAACAACACCGCCGGGAATACCGAAAATTGCAGCGGCGAGCTGACGTAGACCGACATCATCATCAACACCACCGACACCGTGATGTTGATCGCAATCAGGATGTCGAGCAGGAACGGCGGCAGCGGCAGGATCATCATGAACACCACGGCCAGCAGCATCACGGCCAGCATGATGTCCTGGCGTTCGCCCACCTTCCTCAGGAAATCAGACAGCGCGTTCATAAGACTCTCGCTGACTCAGAAACCGTTCGTGAGCGACGCGGGCATCAGCCATGCGTCCCTGTAACTGGCACGCGCGACTGACACAGTCCCACAGCGCCAGGTCATCCTCACCATCGGCCAGCAACCGGTCGCATTGACGTTCGGCCAATGCGCCCTCCTCCAATTGCAACAGCGCCACCACCAACGCCCTGCGCGCCTGGCGATGGGTCGGATCGACCGCCAGCAGCGCTTCAAGAAATATCCGTGCCCGACCTGGCTGGCCGCACTGCAGCTGTAACCAGCCGAGCAGTAGCAGCAGGTTTTGCTGTACCGGTTTCAACATCATGGGGGTCATACCTTGTGCAGCAAATGGAGAGCCATCTGCAGCAAATACTCGTCTTCGCTGCGGGCTTTGAGCAGCGCCAACGCAGCCTGAAACTCGGGCACATCGGGCGTAGAGATTTGCTGCTCGAGGTTTTTCAGAGCCTGGCGAAACGCCTGGGGTCGCAGCAGTTCCTGAAAGCTTTCGTCGGGACGGGCAAACGCCAGCAGCCGCCGCCCGGCGAGGTCCGTCGGGTACAGACTATCGAGGTGGGTCTCGACTGAGTGGCCATCGGGCGGCAGCACATAGCGCTCGGGCAAGACGCTGGTGCGATGCTGCTCCCCGACCTCGGTCAGTTGTTCAATGCCAATGTGCGGTGCGCTGATCCGACTCACGGCTCAAGCACCGCGCGGCGCGCCGAACTCAATGTGCGCAGCGCCTGATGCAACACCGGGGCGGTGACGCGCCGCTCATCCAGAGTGATCAGCAGTAACAGACGTCCGCTCGCCCACGCGCATCGCATCGGCAATGCCGGCCCGGTGCGGCTGAAGGTCAACGCCAAGGCACGAATCGCCCCCTGATGAACCTGATGCCACGCCAGATCCACCGCCAGCCACAGCGTAAGTTTGCGCTCATGCCGCTCGAGTTGCAGTGTGCCGGACTCTTCGAACTCCAGCTGAATCAGCGCCCCTGCCGGAGCGGGTACGACCACCCCGAGGTCCTGGCAAAACTGGGCCAATGCCTGGTCAATCCAGTGCATGTCGTTTACTCACTGTGCCTGCCATTCGTCTTCTTCCTGATCAATAGCCAGATCCAGCGCAAGCTGACAGGCATTGAGCAGGTTTTGACGCTGCTCCTCATCGCTAAAAATTTCCGTAGGGATCAGGCGGATCAGGCGTTTGATCTCACGAAAGAAATGGATCCGGCGTGCCGCGTCCTTGATTGCCAACGGCACGATCAGCCGCTGCACGTCCTGAACGTTCGCCCAGCGTTTGTCGACCAGGCCGATCAACCCTCCCATCAGGTCAGAAGGCCCGTATGCCATGCCCTCGCTCCCCTGTTACCAGCGCCTGCCAGAGCGCGTTGACCTGGTCCGAAAGGCCTGTCAGCACCCGCAACTTGTGCATGTCGCTCATTACTCGTTCGAGCTTGATCGGGTCGAGCCGCGCCTGCTGACTGTCGAGGTCGGCACTCAACGCCTTCATCAAAAATCCGGTCACGCCTTCCAGCGCGCTATTGCCGAACCGCGCATGAATGTCGTCCCACGCCGCACTCAAGCCGCGATAGTCCATGACGGCATCGCGGTAGGTGTCTCGCAGTGACTGGATGTCTCCAATCCCCTGCTCTGCCGCTTCCTTCGCCAACGGCCCGATCTGTAAGCCAAGCTCGATGGCGTGGCCCTGTTCCTGGGCCATCTCCAGCAGCGCCTGGTCAATCAGCTCGACTATCGCCCAGGCGTCGGTCTTGTCGGCCAGCTCTTTGCGCGCAAAGGTCAAGGCAACAAACTGATGACTGATCTCTCGAGAAAACCCCTTGAGGTACGCCTTGAGCTGCGCAAGGTTGTTCAACTGGCCGCTGCCGAGGTGCGCGACGAGGGCTTCGAGTTTTTGTTGCGACTCAAGGTCCGGGACTTTCCTGAGGTGCTCTTCGAGCATTTCAAGGATTTCACTGAGCCGCGCATGGCCGTCGCTGACGCTGCGCTTGGCCAACGACTTTTCCACTCGCTCGGAGAACGCGAAGGTCAGCTCTTCAGCGGCGTCAGCCATCGACTGACTGGTGGAAACGTACTGCACACGTTCGCCCTGGAAGCTGCCGGTCGGCCGGCTTTCACGCGCAATGTCCGTCTCGGTCTGTCGATCCGGCAGCGACGCCGCAGGGACGACACTCTGAATAATGGCCATAGGAGCACTCGCTTGCAGGCAACGGAGATGTGAATGCCATTGTAGAAACACGTCTGCCGGGGGCTCTGCCAAAATCGGTCGCTTTTTTTTAGGCCTTGCGCCAACCAATTTCTAAAAACTTGCGACCGGCACTGAAATTACCGCAGCGGGCCTTTATTTATAGTGGCCGCCAGTCCCACACCCAAGCCGACCATGCACCTCTCACTCGAACACATCACCGGCCAGATGCAGCAGGCCATCGATAAAGGTCGGCTGATTCAAATTCGCGGCCGGGTTACCCAAGTCACCGGCACACTGCTCAAAGCGGTGGTCCCGGGTGTGCGCGTGGGCGAACTGTGCCAACTGCGCAACCCGGACCAGTCGCTGTCGCTGATGGCCGAAGTCATCGGGTTTCAGCAGCATCAGGCGCTCTTGACCCCGCTGGGTGAAATGCTCGGTATCTCCTCGAATACTGAAGTCAGTCCGACCGGCACCATGCATCAGGTTGGCGTCGGCGATCACTTGCTGGGCCAGGTGCTTGATGGCCTCGGTCAGCCACTCAACGGCATCAGCCTGGGTGAGCCCGCTGCCTGGTACCCGGTTTACCGCGATGCACCGGACCCGATGAGCCGCCAGTTGATCCAGCGGCCGATTTCCCTCGGCGTGCGTACCATCGACGGCCTGCTGACGTGCGGTGAGGGTCAACGCATGGGCATATTCGCAGCGGCCGGCGGAGGTAAAAGCACGCTGCTGGCCACTTTGATGCGCAGCGCTGACGTCGACGTCATCGTTCTGGCACTGGTCGGTGAGCGAGGCCGGGAGGTACGCGAATTCATCGAGTCGGACCTCGGTGAGCAAGGGCTCAAACGCTCGGTGCTGGTGGTCGCCACATCTGACCGACCGGCCATGGAGCGCGCCAAGGCCGGGTTTGTCGCCACCACGATTGCCGAGTATTTCCGCGACCAGGGTAAACGCGTGCTGCTGCTGATGGACTCGGTCACCCGGTTTGCCAGGGCCCAGCGAGAGATCGGCCTGGCTGCTGGCGAGCCGCCGACGCGGCGCGGCTACCCGCCCTCGGTGTTCGCCGCCTTGCCGCGATTGATGGAGCGGGCCGGCCAGTCGGACAAAGGTTCGATTACCGCGCTGTATACCGTGCTGGTCGAAGGCGACGACATGACCGAGCCCGTGGCGGACGAGACCCGCTCGATTCTCGACGGGCACATCATCCTCTCGCGCAAGCTGGCCGCGTCCAACCACTACCCGGCCATTGATGTACTGCGTTCGGTCAGCCGGGTGATGAACCAGATCGTGACAAGCGAACACCGCGATGGCGCCAACCAATTGCGCGAATGGCTAGCCCGCTACGAAGAGGTCGAGTTGCTGATCAAGATCGGCGAATACCAGAAAGGCCAGGACCCGGTGGCCGACCGGGCCATCGAGAAAATGGAAGGTATCCGTGCCTGGTTGCGTCAAGGCACTCACGAACCCAGTGATCTGCCGCGCTGCCTTGAACAACTCATGAGTCTGACCCGATGACGTTACCCACCCTGCTGCGCATCAAGAGCTTGCGCGTCGAGCGCGCGGAACAGGAGCTGCAACGCCAGGAGCGGCGGGCTGCCGAGGCACACCGTAGCCATCAGTCCGCGATCGCCGAACACCAGCAATACCGAGAGTGGCGCCAGGCGCAAGAGCATCAATTGTTCGAGCACTGCAAGGCCAAACCCATGAACCGCAAAGCGCTTGAACAGTGGCAGCAACAAGTGGCCCTGCTGCGAGAAAAGGAGGCGGCACTGGAGCAGGCCATCGCCGAGCACGCCGAACACCTGACCCAGGAACGCGAACGCCTGCGCTTGAGCCGACGGCGCTTGCAGGAGGCTCAGCAGCAGGTGGAAAAATTCACCGAATTGACCCGCCATGCCCTCGCCGAGGAACGGCTGTTGCTTGAGTTCAAAGAAGAACAGGAGCTCGAAGAGTTCCGTCGTGTCGAGGCCGTTTCATGAGCAGAACTTCTCCACCGGACTTCCCGCAGGATGTCTTTGCGCGCACACCGGCCCCGGCACGGGTTGCAGCCGATCAGAGCCGTCAGGCTGAATTCGAACGGGCACTCAACCATAAACCTGATGCGAACGAGAAACGTCGGGCCGAAGCTTTGCGCAAGTCCGATAGCCGTGAACCGGGCAAAACGCCTGCGAATGCATCGCGCATTCCGGAAGATGATTCCCGGCACGTCCCAGAGACCGCAAACCACAGACGAAAATCGCTCACCGGCCCTGAGTCAGATCCGGACACGCCGGATGAGCGCGCTGAAAAGGACGGAGCCGGCGCGCAACCGGAGCCTGGATCAGAACCCACGCCATCGCCCACCGGCGCGCATCAGCAACCCATGCTTGCGAGCGAACGCCCCGTGCCTGCCACAGGCCCGCGCGAAAACACCCCGGTGACCGCGAAGAACGCGGAACCGGGTCTGCCCGTTCCGCCCGGCGACCCTGCACTCGGGGTCGTCGCAGAAACGGCCTCTGACCAGCACAATTCTTCTGGCGAGCAAGAGCAACAGCCGCCCTTGAATGCACTGTTCGAAGAGCCAAAAGCTGCTGCAGGCATGACCCAGACTCCGGGTGACAAACTGCTCGCCCGCTTGCTCAACAACGCCGAGCCGCCTGCGCTGAGCAGAGATCTCGACAAGCTGATGCAAACCCTGCAACTGCACATCCATGCCGGCGTTTCCCGCAATGGAAGCACCACGTTGCTGCAGGTGAACCTGGCGCAACTGGGACAGATCGATGTGCAACTTGCCCATTCGCATGGGCACCTGCACGTTGAAATCCAGGCCAGTCCCGGAAGCCTGCTGCAACTTCAACTCGCCCGTGGCGACCTGATGGAGCGCCTGCAACGGCTCAACCCCGGACAACCGATCCAGTTGACCTTTAACCAGCATCAGCATGGAAGCGACCAAGGTTCGCGCCAGCGTCGGCACGTGCAGGACGAGTGGGAGCCAGACACATGAGCAGTCTGGAACTGCCTCGCGTTGAAGCTTGCGCACTGGCCTTGCAACAGAAAGTCAGTCGTTGTCGCACGCGCTACCCGCTCGCGGACGGCGAAGCCCGACTGACGTACCTGGCGCAGCGCGACGCGCTGGATGTGCGGCTCAATGTTCACTGGCAAGGTCTGACCATGAGCTGGCGCTGCCACAGTGCAAGCCTCGCCGGATGGCTTGAACCCCACTTGCAGGAAGCTGCGTTCAGCAGCCTGCCACCGCCGCTGCAATTGGCATTGCTGGAGCTGGAAAGTGCGGTGCTGCCGGGGCTCATCTGGAAAAGCATCGAACCTTGTCGACCCGAATCCGGCACGAATACACCGACGCTGGCGTTGACGCTGTCACGCGGCGCGCAGCGTCTGGTGATCTGGCTTGAGGGCGTCCCCGACGCGCTGCTTGCGTGCATGCCCGCGCGCCCATTGGCAGAGCTGACGGCAATAGCCTTGCGACTCTCGCTGCAATGGGGGCCGGTTTGCCTGCTCCCGGCGCAACTGCATTCACTGGCCACCGGTGATCTCCTGTTGCTGCCAGCGCGCCACGACGCCGCCAGCCCCTTACTCGGCGTCGTCGAAGACCGCCCATGGGCACGATTTCGCCACCACGATTCTCAACTGGAACTGCTCGCCATGCACAACGAAGCGCCCGTCGAAACCACACAGGATCTGGCCAGCCTGGATCAACTCCCGGTCCAGGTCAGTTTCGAAGTGGGCCGTCAAACCCTCGACCTGCACACCCTCGTCACCCTGCAGCCAGGGTCGTTGATCGATCTGGCCACGCCGCTCGAAGGCGAGGTACGGATTCTCGTCAATCAGCGCTGCCTTGGCGTGGGTGAACTGGTGAGCATTCAGGATCGCCTCGGCGTGCGTATCACCCGTCTGCTGCAGGATCAGCCCACATGATTCAACTGCCTGACGAGCTCAGCCTGATTTTCGGATTGGCGCTGCTGGCATTGCTGCCATTCATTGCGGTCATGGCCACCTCATTCATCAAGATGACCGTGGTCTTCTCATTGCTGCGCAACGCCCTCGGCGTGCAACAGATCCCGCCAAACATGGCCATGTACGGTTTGGCGATCATCCTGAGCCTGTACGTGATGGCCCCCGTCGGTTTCGCGACCCGCGATTACTTGCGTACACATGACGTCAGTCTCAGCAACACCGAGTCGGTGGAGCAGTTCCTCGACGAAGGCATGGAGCCATATCGGGCCTTTCTGAAAAAGCAGATCAAGCCCCGCGAACACGCATTTTTCGTCGACAGTACCCGCCAGGTCTGGCCCAGCGAGTACGCGGACCGCCTCGAACCCGACAGCCTGTTGATCCTGCTGCCGGCGTTCACTGTCAGTGAACTGAGTCGCGCCTTCGAAATCGGTTTTCTGATTTACCTGCCGTTCATCGCAATTGACCTGATCATCTCGAACATCCTGCTGGCGATGGGGATGATGATGGTTTCGCCGATGACCATTTCCTTGCCGTTCAAGTTGCTGCTGTTCGTCTTGCTGGATGGCTGGGCGCGGCTGACTCACGGTCTCGTGATCAGTTACGGAGGTTGACGGGGTGAATAACGCCGAGATCCTTCACTTCACCAGCCAGAGCCTGTGGCTGGTGCTGATTCTGTCGATGCCCACTGTGCTCATGGCCGCCGCCGTCGGCACGCTGGTGTCGCTGGTGCAGGCGCTGACCCAAATCCAGGAGCAGACACTGGGTTTCGTCGCCAAACTGATCGCCGTGGTCGTCACACTGTTTGTCACGGCCGGCTGGATGGGCAACGAATTGTATGCCTTCGCCGAACTGACCCTGCTCAAGATTCCCCTCGTGCGATGAGCATTCAGGACCTGCAACAGCTTCTGCTGGCCTACACCCTGCTGCTGCCAAGAATCATCAGCTGCTTTGTGGTCATGCCGATTCTCAGCAAACAAATGCTCGGTGGCGGTCTGCTGCGCAATGGCGTGGCGTGCTCACTGGCACTGTTCGCCTACCCCACCGTCGCCGGCACATTACCGATGACGCTGGATGGCATTGATCTGGCCATGCTGATCGGCAAAGAAGTGCTGCTCGGCCTGCTCATCGGATTTGTCGCAACGATCCCGTTCTGGGCCATCGAGGCGACCGGCTTCATCATCGACAACCAGCGCGGGGCCTCCATTGCCTCGACGCTCAACCCGACGCTGGGCAGCCAGACCAGCCCTACCGGCTTGTTGCTGACACAAACCCTGATCACCCTGTTTTTCACCGGAGGCGCGTTTCTGACCTTGATCGGCGCGCTGTATCAGAGTTACGTCAGTTGGCCGGTCGCGACGTTCTTCCCGTATATCGGTAGCCAGTGGGTGGACTTTTTCTACGGGCAGTTCGCGCAACTGCTGCGTTTGTGCCTGTTGCTTGCCGCACCCCTGCTGATCGCCATGTTCCTGGCCGAATTCGGCCTGGCCCTGATCAGCCGTTTCGCCCCGTCGTTGAACGTGTTCATCCTCGCGATGCCGATCAAAAGCATCGTCGCCAGCCTGCTGCTGGTGATTTACCTGAACGTATTGATGGACCACGCCTATGACAGCCTGTTGATCGCCATCGATCCGCTGCGCCAGTTGCGCCCGGTACTGGAGACGCCATGAGTGCGGAAAAAACCGAACAGCCCACACCGAAGAAAATCCGCGATGCACGGGCCAAAGGCCAAGTCGTCAAAAGCCGGGAAGTGGTGTCCACCGCACTGATCCTGGCATTGATCGCCACGCTCATCGGGTTCTCCGACTACTACATGGAGCACCTCGGGCAACTGATGCTGATGCCCGAAGAGTACGTGAACCTGCCTTTCCGACTGGCCTTGCAGTTGATGGTGGAAAACCTGTTCCAGGAGATGATTTATCTCTGCCTGCCACTGTTGGTCGTCGCAGCCGTGGTGGTGATCGCGGCGCATCTGGCGCAGTACGGGTTCCTGCTCAGCGGCGAATCGATCATGCCCGATCTGCAAAAGATCAACCCGGTGGAAGGCGCCAAGAAGATCTTTTCGATGCGCAGCCTGGTGGACTTCCTCAAATCGCTGTTCAAGGTGGCATTGCTCACGGTGTTGGTGTGGACGACTCTGGCCGACAATCTCGATGCGCTGGTCCGCCTGCCCGGTTGTGGCCTGGCCTGCATCGCACCGGTGATCGGTCTGCTGCTTGAGCATTTGCTGGTGGTCTGTGGCGTCGGGTTCATCGTGATCTCGGCGCTTGACTACGCCTTCGAGCGTTACCAGCACACCAAGCAATTGCGCATGAGCAAGGACGAGGTCAAACGCGAATACAAAGAGATGGAAGGCA
The DNA here is from genome assembly GCF_044743525.1 of Pseudomonas sp. NPDC087598. Classification (NCBI taxonomy): domain Bacteria; kingdom Pseudomonadati; phylum Pseudomonadota; class Gammaproteobacteria; order Pseudomonadales; family Pseudomonadaceae; genus Pseudomonas; species Pseudomonas sp. NPDC087598. The sequence continues at coordinate 35,676 of NZ_JBIUWQ010000021.1, forward strand.
GCCCGGAAATCAAAAGCAAGCGTCGGCAGTTTCATCAGGAATTGCAGTCAAGCAACCTGCGCGCCGACGTCAAACGCTCCTCGGTGATCGTCGCCAACCCCACCCACATCGCCGTGGGCATTCGCTACGTAAAGGGCGAGACACCGCTGCCGATCGTCACCTTGAAACACACCGAAGCCATGGCCCTGCAGGTGCGGCGGATTGCCGAGGAAGAAGGCATCCCGGTATTGCACCGAGTGCCGCTGGCCCGGGCGCTGTATCAGGACAGTCATGTCGATCAGTACATCCCCGCTGACTTGATTCAGACCACCGCTGAAGTGTTGCGCTGGCTCGACAGTCAGCAACAAACCCCTCCACCGGAGCTATAACACGCCTCGGCACTTGCGGTTTTTTTCAGGCCAAGCGGTAACGGCGTGCCGATCATGCGGTCAACGCAGGCACGGTCTAAAGCCTCGCTGAATGTAACTCCTGCTGAAAACCACGCATCACAGTGATGCCCGCCACGCCGGGCTGTCTTCTTACGCCTTCATCCAAAGGAACCCGGATGCTTGAACTTGTCGCCGCTTTCATCTGCCTCACCACCCTCCTGACTTTCGTCAATTTCCGCTTCATCGGCCTACCGCCGACCATCGGCGTGATGGTCACCGCACTGATGTTCTCCCTGCTGCTGCAAGGCCTGAGCCTGCTCGGTTACCCCGGCCTCGAAGAGCGTGTGCAGCAACTGATCGGCCAGATCGACTTCGGCGATCTGCTGATGAACTGGATGCTGTCGTTCCTGCTGTTCGCCGGCGCCCTGCACGTCAACCTGAATGACTTGCGCAGCTACCGTTGGCCCATCGGCCTGCTGGCAACGTTCGGTGTATTGATCGCGACCGCTGTGATCGGCAGCCTCGCCTATTACATTTTTGCCTTGTTCGGCTGGCACGTGAGTTTCCTCTACTGCCTGCTGTTCGGTGCGCTGATTTCGCCGACCGACCCGATCGCCGTGCTCGGTGTGCTGCGAACCGCCAACGCCTCGAAACCCCTGAAAACCACTATCGTCGGCGAATCGCTGTTCAACGACGGCACTGCGGTTGTGGTGTTCACCGTGTTGCTGGGCATCGCCCAACTCGGCGAAACCCCGACCGTCAGCGCCACCGCCATGCTCTTCGCTCATGAGGCGATTGGTGGCGTGCTGTTCGGTGGGCTGATCGGTTATCTGGTCTATCTGATGATCAAGAGCATCGAGCAGCACCAGATCGAAGTGATGCTGACGCTGGCGCTGGTCATCGGCGGCTCGGCGATGGCGGCCGAGCTGCACGTCTCGGCGCCGATTGCGATGGTGGTCGCCGGTCTGATTATCGGCAACCTCGGTCGCAACCTGGCGATGAACGACATGACCCGCAAATACCTCGACGGCTTCTGGGAGCTGCTCGATGACATGCTCAACGCACTGCTGTTCGCGTTGATCGGTCTGGAACTGTTGCTCCTGCCGTTCAACTGGCTGCATGTGGCCGCAGCAAGCCTGTTGGCGGTGGCGATTCTGCTGTCGCGCCTGCTCACCGTGGCCCCGGCCATTCTGCTGCTGCGGCGCTGGCGGACGGTGCCGCGCGGTACGATTCGCGTGTTGACGTGGGGTGGTTTGCGCGGTGGCGTATCGGTTGCCCTCGCCCTGTCACTACCACTGGGTGCCGAGCGTGACTTGTTGCTGAGCATCACCTACATCGTCGTGCTGTCATCGATTCTGCTGCAGGGCCTGACCATTGGCCGGGTCGTTCGTGGCGTTACTACTCCACAAAGCGTCAGCGCTGCCGATTCTGCACACTGACCCTTGATCCGGGCACCGTCGCAGCGCACTCGCGCTGCGACGGACTGCCGCCTCCCGTATCAACTGGCAGTTCTCAACACTGCATCAACCTGCTCCGCTGCGTGTAACAGCAGGCTGTCTTGTCGAAAATCACCGATCATTTGCAGTCCAACGGGTAACGCCCCGGCATTGCGCATGAGAGGAAGGTTGATCTGAGGCAAACCAAACGCCATCCAGCACTTGCTGAAATCGGAAGGTCCGGTCGCGCCAAGCCCCAACGGAGCGACGATGCCACAGCTCGCACCCAGCACGGCGTCAAACGGTTTGAACAGCGGTTTCAGCACAGCGGCCAGCGTTGCCAAACGCTGCTTTGCCGCAGACTCTTGCTCCCACGTCGTCAGACGGGCGCGTTCAATCATGGCCAACAATTCATCACTGAGTAGCTCAGGGTGCGCTTGCAGTTCTTTGGCCAGTGATCGTGCACCCTCGCAATCGTTGATCAATAAATGGTCATCGAATACCGTCGCAAACTCCTCGGGCAACGTCACCTCGCTCACTTGATGCCCCGCCAGACGCAGCGCTTCAACCGCAGCGTGCAATAAACTGGCGACGCCCGCGTCGACCTGATCCCAGCGTGCCGTACGACAGAAGCCGAACGTGCATGACTGACGCTCATGAGCACGCGTCGGCAAACCAGGAATCAGGACTTGGGCCAGCAGTTGCAGATCACGCACCGAGCGGCCGTACCAACCCACCGTGTCGAAGCTCGGCGCCAAGGGCTTGACCCCTTCCAGAGACACCAGTCCGTAAGAGGGTTTGAACGCATACAGTCCGCAATACGAGGCCGGTTTGATCAATGACCCGGCTGTCTGTGTACCCAACGCGAGTGGAAAAAACCCAGCCGCCATTCCCGCTGCCGAACCGGCACTGGAACTGCCGGGTGTGCGATCAAGATCATGTGGATTGCGCGTTGGGCCGGTATGCATGTAAGCGAATTCGGTGGTGTGGGTCTTGCCCATGATCACCGCGCCGGCCTGGCGCAGAAGCGCGACGACATGGGCGTCACGCGATGGACAGTTGTCCGCATAGATCGGGGAGAAAAAACGCGTGGGATGATCCACGGTGTCATAGATGTCTTTGACCCCCACGGGTATACCCGCGAGCAGGCCTTTCGCGTGGTCGTTTTTCAGTTGGCGAGCCTGACTGCGCACCCCGTCCGGGTCGAATGAAACAAAGGCTTTTATGCTTTGCTCTTGCGCTTCGACACAGTCGAGAAAGTGCTCGGCAACTGTCTCTGCGCTCACGACATCCGAACGAACCATTGCGGAAATGGCGGTGGCGTCCTTTTGGTTAAAGTTGTGCATAAACGCCCTGCAGATCAGTGAAGCCCTTTATCTCGATGGGATTTCCGGCCGGGTCCAGAAAGAACATGGTTGCCTGCTCACCGGGTTCTCCTGGAAAACGAATGCTCGGCGGCAAAACAAATTGCACCTGGGCTTTGAGCAAACGGGCTTTCAAGGCCAGCCAGTCAGACATCTCAAGTATCACGCCAAGATGCGGCATCGGCACGTTGTGCTCACCGACTTTCCCGGTGTTACTCACTGCAAAGGGTTCTCCCAGATGCAACGACAATTGATGCCCGAAAAAATTGAAATCAACCCAGGTATCGGTGCTGCGCCCTTCCTCGCATCCGAGCAGATCACCGTAGAACTGGCGGGAGAGCTGCAAATCGCGGACGTGCATAGCAAGATGAAAAATCGACTGCATGGAGAACTCCTGACGATCGCCGAATGACGGAAACAGCTGAAGACTGTGCGGTTTCAATCAAAAGAGATAGCCTGTAATTCTTTCCGCTATCGAAAGCATTTCTTATGGATACGCGCTATTTAAAAAGCCTTATCACCGTCGTGGAATGTGGCTCGATCGCCCATGCCGCCCGCGTCAAAGGACTGACGGCAGCAGCTATCAGCCAGCGAATTCTCGCGCTCGAACGGCAACTCGGTTTTGAACTGTTATCTCGCGTCGGCCACGCCGCCAAGCCGAGTCAGGCGTGCCTGGGCTTATTACCCAGAGCCAAACGCATCGTTCGCGAAACCGCATTGCTGGCGGGAGATGCCGACGTGGCAGGGCTCACGGGGCAGTTGCGAATCGGCGCGATTTCCACAGCTCTGACGGGGGTCCTGCCTGGAACATTGCGAGCACTGACCGAGCTGGCGCCGGGGCTCACGCCAGTGATCGTGCCGGGTACATCGCGATCGCTGTATCAAGCCCTTCTCTGCGGGGAAGTGGACGCTGCGATCCTGGTTGTTCCACCATTCGAATTGCCCAAGGCCCTGCAAGCAGTATCCCTGCGCAAGGAACCGCTGGTGTTTCTGTCGAAGGAAAAGTCCTCGGACAGCATCCCCGCCCAACTGAAGAGCCAGGCGTACATCCGCTACGACCCTGATGCCTGGGGCGGTCGGCATGCCGAGCATTATTTGGCGGACCACGGATTGGCGCCGACACCGCTGGTGGATCTCGACGCACTGGAAACCATTGCCATGCTCGTGACCGGAGGCCTGGGTGTAAGCCTTGTGCCTTATTGGTCCGGCTTTGAACAATGGGGTCATAAATGCGCCGTAAGCCGGATTGGTGATAACCGGTATGAGCGAGAGATTGCGCTGATCAGTCCTGTGCAGACTGATCGGCCGAACATGATCAGCGCTTTGTGCGAGGCACTTTCAGTTGCGGAGCCTGACCGCGCTTAATCCTTCTTCGACTCGCCATGAGCCTTCTCAGTGTCGTTGGATTTCAGTGAGCCGCTTTCGCTGCGGATCTGTGCATGACTGATCAGCGCGAAGATGAAGCTGCCGCCGATTATGTTGCCCGCCAGTGTTGGCCCGGCGAATACCATCCAGAAATCGCTCCACGGCAGTTCGCCGGCAAACACCAGGTACGAAACCTCCGCCGAGCCCACCACGATGTGGGTGAAATCGCCGAGGGCCATGAGGTAGGTGATGAGGATGATGATCCACATCTTCGCGCTCTCCATGGACGGGATCATCCAGACCATGGTGGCGATCATCCAGCCGGAGACGATGCCTTTGGCGAACATCTGGCTGGCGTGGTTTTCCATGACCTTGCGGCCGATTTCGAGGAAGGCCTGGTCGGTCTTGGTGTCGAAGATCGGCAGTTCAAGCATCACGTACGCCACCAGAATGGTGCCGCACAGGTTGCCGAACAGCACCACGCCCCACAATCGGATCAGCCGACCGAAATTGCCAAGGGTCGGTTTGGTCATCACCGGCAGTACGGCGGTCAGGGTGTTCTCGGTGAACAATTGCTGACGGGCGAGGATCACTGCGAGAAAACCCGCGCAGTAGCCAAAACTGGCAATCACCTTGAATTCATCACCTTCGGGCAGGCGCGAATTGAGCAGGCCCATACCCATCAATGACAGGCCCATGGTCAGCCCGGCGGCCAGCGCCGACCACCATAGCGCGGCAATGCTGCGCTCCAGCTCCTGATCGCCCTGAGTACGGATTATTTCGTGCAGAACCGCCGCGCGGGGCGGCTGGCTTTTCTCGACTTCGTGCTGCTCTTTGGCCGAGAGGTCGGGGGTCTTGCCGTCGGTTGGCGTGGTCATGGCGTGGGAACCGGTGGGGGGCTTTTAGCTACGACCCCCGCCGTTCACAGCTGTTCAGTGGCCTGATGAATCTTCGGTGTTATTGAAACCGCTATCGCGAGCAGGCTCACTCCTACATGGACTGCGCTGTACCTGTAGGTGTGAGCCTGCTCGCGATGAAGCCGACTCAGATGTTACTTGGTGACGAGTTCATCTTCCTGGAACTGGTCTTTGACGTACTTGATCTCGGTACGCCCGTGCGGAGCCGGCAAGCCATCTTCGCCGAGATTGACGAATACCATCTTCTCGACCGTGAGGATGCTCTTGCGGGTGATCTTGTTGCGCACTTCGCAGGTCAGGGTGATCGAGGTGCGTCCGAACTCGGTGGCGGTGATGCCCAGTTCGATGATGTCGCCCTGGCGCGAGGCGCTGACGAAGTTGATTTCGGAAATGTACTTGGTCACCACGCGCTGATTGCCCAGTTGCACGATGGCGTAGATCGCCGCTTCTTCGTCGATCCAGCGCAGCAAGCTGCCGCCGAACAAGGTGCCGTTGGGGTTCAGGTCTTCGGGTTTTACCCATTTGCGGGTGTGGAAATTCATGTTCACTCCTGAGCGTTTGCCGAAAGATGGGCGCCATCTTGGCAGACTGATCGGTCATGCTCCATGCGGCTTCGACTATGGTCGCCATTAACGATCTTCATTTGGCCGACAGAAACCCTTTGGAAGATCAGTCTAGACGGCTATAATCGCCCCCGTTTCAAAACGGTAACGTTCACTTGCTACCGTTTTCCCGCCACCTGTCCGAGGGGCGCTGCAGCAGGTTCAACCTGTCAGGCTCGGATGGGGCGTTGACTGGCCACGGCCGGACACTAAACGCACAACGGCGCCCATTCGCATACATTACGAATGGAGGCTCTTCATGAGCGCTGTTATCACGCCTGCAGATTTTAACGATTACAAAGTTGCCGACATGTCCCTGGCTGCCTGGGGCCGTCGCGAAACCATCATCGCCGAATCGGAAATGCCGGCCCTGATGGGTCTGCGTCGCAAGTACGCTTCCGAGCAGCCGCTCAAGGGCGCGAAAATCCTCGGCTGCATCCACATGACCATTCAGACCGCCGTGCTGATCGAAACCCTGGTTGCCCTGGGTGCCGAAGTACGCTGGTCGTCCTGCAACATTTTCTCGACTCAGGATCAGGCTGCCGCGTCCATCGCTGCTGCCGGCATCCCGGTTTTCGCCTGGAAAGGTGAAACCGAAGAAGAGTACGAGTGGTGCCTGGAGCAGACCATCCTGAAGGATGGCCAGCCATGGGACGCCAACATGATCCTCGACGACGGCGGCGACCTGACTCAGTTGCTGCACGACAAGTACCCACAGGTTCTGGACCGCGTTCACGGCGTGACCGAAGAAACCACCACCGGCGTACACCGTCTGCTGGACATGCTGGCCAAGGGCGAGCTGAAAATCCCGGCCATCAACGTCAACGACTCGGTGACCAAGTCCAAGAACGACAACAAGTACGGCTGCCGTCACAGCCTGAACGACGCGATCAAGCGTGGTACCGACCACCTGCTGTCCGGCAAGCAAGCGCTGGTCATCGGTTACGGTGACGTGGGAAAGGGCTCGGCCCAGTCCCTGCGTCAGGAAGGCATGATTGTTAAAGTATCCGAAGTTGACCCGATCTGCGCCATGCAAGCCTGCATGGACGGTTTCGAACTGGTTTCGCCATTCGTCGACGGTATCAACGACGGCACCGAAGCAAGCATCGACAAAGCGCTGCTGGGCAAGATCGACCTGATCGTGACCACCACCGGAAATGTCAATGTTAGCGACGCCAACATGCACAAAGCCCTGAAGAAGCGCGCTGTTGTCTGCAACATCGGTCACTTCGACAACGAAATCGACACCGCTTTCATGCGCAAGAACTGGGCATGGGAAGAAGTGAAGCCACAGGTACACAAGATCCACCGTACCGGCCCGGGCGCTTTCGACGCGCAGAACGACGACTACCTGATCCTGCTGGCCGAAGGCCGTCTGGTGAACCTGGGCAACGCCACTGGTCACCCGAGCCGCATCATGGACGGTTCGTTCGCCAACCAGGTGCTGGCGCAGATCTTCCTGTTCGGCCAGAAGTACGCCGACCTGTCGCCAGCCCAGAAAGCCGAGCGTCTGACCGTTGAAGTACTGCCGAAGAAACTCGACGAAGAAGTGGCCCTGGAAATGGTTCGCGGCTTCGGCGGCGTGGTCACTCAACTGACCAAGCAACAGGCTGACTACATCGGCGTCACCGTCGAAGGCCCGTTCAAGCCGCACGCTTACCGCTACTAAGTAACCGGCTGCTTTATTTGTCGGACTGGCTTGTTGTGGCGAGGGAGCTTGCTCCCGCTGGGCTGCGAAGCGGCCCCAGGATTTTGGGAGCGCTGCGCGCTCCAGCGGGAGCAAGCTCCCTCGCCACATAAGCACGCTCCTACAGATGAAACATACCGTAGGTTTTCGTGTTTCCAAGGGTATGACCATGTCCCAAGACCGTCGCTACAGCTTCGAGTTCTTCCCGACCAAGACCGATGCTGGGCATGAAAAACTGCTCAACGTTGCCCGTCAGTTGGCAACGTACAATCCTGATTTTTTCTCCTGCACCTATGGCGCTGGTGGTTCGACCCGTGATCGCACCCTCAACACCGTTCTGCAACTGGAAAGCGAAGTCAAAGTACCGGCCGCACCGCACCTGTCGTGCGTCGGCGACAGCAAGGACGACCTGCGCGGCCTGCTGAACGAGTACAAGGCTGCCGGCATCAAGCGCATTGTTGCCCTGCGTGGCGACCTGCCGTCCGGCATGGGCATGACCAGCGGCGAGCTGCGTCACGCCAATGAACTGGTTGAATTCATTCGTGAAGAAACCGGCAATCATTTCCACATCGAAGTGGCCGCTTACCCGGAGATGCATCCGCAAGCGCGCAATTACGAAGACGATCTCGCCAACTTTGTGCGCAAGGCTCGTGCCGGCGCCGACAGCGCGATCACCCAGTACTTCTTCAACGCCGACAGCTACTTCTACTTCGTCGACCGTTTGCAGGCACTGGGCGTGGATATTCCGGTAGTACCGGGGATCATGCCGATCACCAACTACAGCAAACTCGCGCGCTTCTCCGACGCCTGCGGTGCGGAAATCCCGCGCTGGATCCGCAAGCAACTGGAAGCGTATGGCGATGACAGCCAAAGCATTCAGCGCTTCGGCGAGCAAGTCGTCAGCGAGATGTGCGAACGCCTGCTGCAAGGTGGCGCACCAGGGTTGCACTTCTATTCCATGAACCAGGCTGAGCCTAGCCTGGCGATCTGGAACAACCTGAAGTTGCCGCGCTAAAAGCTTCAAAGCAAGATCAAGAGATCGCAGCCTTCGGCAGCTCCTACAGGGGTTGTTGTCGCTGCGATTTTTTGCGTTTGAATCCGCGAATTAGAGCTTGTGCAGGCACTTTCTGGCTCTTTCGCGTTTCTCGTCGTAATCTCAAGCCATGCCTTTGATCGCGCAGTTATTCACCGTGCTGGTTTTTGCTTGCCTGAGCTTCGCCGCTCGAGGCGAGAAGCTGCGCATTGTCACCGAGCCGTGGGCGCCTTATGTCTACGAGGAGAACGGCAAGAACCTCGGTCTCGACTACGAAACCACCGCCATCGTGTTCAAACGCCTGGGCATTGAAGTCGAATGGCAATTTCTGCCTTGGAAACGCTGTCTGTCGATGCTGGAAACCGGTCAGGCCGACGGCGCACTGGATATCTTCCACAGCGACGAGCGCGATGCCACCCTGCTCTACCCCAGCGAACCGCTGTCGGATGTCGAGTTCGTGATGTTCTACGCCAACGATCGACCGCACCCTTTCAGCAACCTCGAAGAACTCAAAGGCCTGACCATCGGCACTTCACCGGGTTATCTGTACAGCCCCGACTTTCGCGAATCGACACTGTTTACCCGTGAGCCGGCGCCGACCCACGAAGCCAATTTCGGCAAACTGGTGCGCGGACGCATTGACCTGCTGATCACCGATCGCCGCGTTGGTCAGCATTTGCTCGATCAGTTGGATATCCGCGATCAGATTACCGAAAACCCGACAGTCATTAGCCGCCAGAGCCAGTTTCTTGCGGTTCGGCGCAATGCCGGGATGGATTTTCTGGTGCAGCGTTTTGGTGCCGAGCTCAAGCGATTCAAGCGTGAACCGGCGTACGCCGAGCTGAGCGCACGCTATGGCGCGGCGCCCAGCGCTGGCGCACCGTCAGGCAATGCCTCGGCCAGCAGTAAAACCGTTGAGCAGCAGGAAAGCAGCGCGCAGTGATTGCTCTGTTATACTCCGGCGTTCCCGCCAGGCTCACGCCCGGACGCCCGGAACCGTAAAAGGCCTCTCGACCCGCTACAGCGCAGCTTTCAGCCCGCGCGAGCGCTCCTGACGTGCCTTCGGAACCGCAGCAGGACCGGACGGGATTGCGTCCTCTTAAACGTGATTCGCGCCAGGCAAGACTCCCATTGGGCCAAGCCCTAACTAAAACAGGATTACTCATGTCCTTTGCTTCCCTCGGTCTCTCCGAGGCTTTAGTCCGCGCCATCGAAGATGCGGGCTATACCGAGCCTACTCCGGTGCAACAGCGGGCCATTCCCGCCGTGTTGCAAGGTCGCGACCTGATGGTTGCGGCTCAGACAGGTACTGGTAAAACCGGCGGCTTCGCCCTTCCGATCCTGGAGCGGTTGTTCCCCAACGGTCACCCGGACAAATCCCAGCGTCACGGCCCGCGCCAACCGCGCGTCCTGGTCCTGACCCCGACCCGCGAACTCGCGGCCCAGGTACACGAGAGCTTCAAGATCTACGCCCGTGACCTGAAATTCGTCAGCGCCTGCATCTTCGGCGGCGTCGGCATGAACCCACAGGTTCAGGCCATGTCCCGTGGTGTTGACGTCCTCGTTGCCTGCCCGGGTCGTTTGCTCGACCTCTGCGGCCAAGGCAGCGTCGATCTGTCCCACGTTGAAATCCTCGTCCTCGACGAAGCTGACCGCATGCTCGACATGGGCTTCGTCCACGACGTGAAGAAAGTTCTCGCACGTCTCCCGGCCAAGCGTCAGAACCTGCTGTTCTCGGCAACGTTCTCCAAAGACATCACCGACCTTGCCGGCAAGCTGCTGCATAACCCGGAACGCATCGAAGTGACGCCGCCGAACACCACGGTCGAGCGCATCGAACAGCGCGTATTCCGTCTGCCGGCCAGCCATAAACGTGCGCTGCTGGCTCACCTGATCACCGCAGGCGCCTGGGAACAGGTGCTGGTGTTCACCCGCACCAAGCACGGCGCCAATCGTCTGGCCGAATACCTCGACAAACACGGCCTGCCAGCCGTGGCGATCCACGGTAACAAGAGTCAGAACGCCCGCACCAAAGCCCTGGCCGATTTCAAGGCTGGCGAAGTGCGCATTCTGGTTGCCACCGACATCGCTGCTCGCGGTCTGGACATCGACCAGTTGCCACACGTGGTCAACTTCGAGCTGCCAAACGTCGATGAAGACTACGTGCACCGTATCGGCCGTACTGGCCGCGCCGGTCGTTCGGGCGAGGCGATTTCGCTGGTCGCGCCGGACGAAGAGAAACTGCTGAAAAGCATCGAACGCATGACCAAACAGAAGATTGCCGACGGCGATCTGATGGGCTTCGACTCCAGCACCATCGAGGCCGAGAAGCCTGAAGTGCGCGAACGTCCGGACGTGCGCAACCCGCGCAATTCCCGTGGCCCGCGCGGCGACGGCCCGAATGGCGGCGGCGGTGGCGGCGGTCGTAAAGACAAAGGCAAGGACAAGGGCAAAGACAAACCTGCCGGCGAACGCGGCGAGCGCCCTGCCCGTCAGCAGAAACCACGCGAAGGCACCCCGGCCCGCGAACAGCGTCCGAGCCAAACGCCACGCGCCGCTGCCGATCGTGCACCGGACGAATTCCTCGACGACGATATCGATAATTTCGGTAACCGCGTTGACTACGTGCCAAAGCCTGCCCCTGCCGGCGGTCGCGGCCGTCGTCCAGGCGCACCGGCTCAGGGCGCAGGTGCGGGTACCGGCGCGCCACGCGGCGGTCAGTCGCAAGGTCGACAGAACGGTCCGCGCAACAGCAACGGTTCCAGCACCGGCACCCCGCCAGCCAAACGCAGCGGGCCGCGCAATGGCGCGCCGCGTGATGGCCAGTCGGGTCGTCGTGACGAGTCTTCCTCGTCGTCGCGCAACCGCCGTCCGGCCCGTGACGATCAGCCACGCAGCGAACCCGCCGTGCAGAACCCGCGCAGCACTGGCCCGAAGATCATGCACAAGGAGTCGAAGGCTGATCGCTTCCCGACACCTGAGCAGCTCGATCAACTGCCAAGCCGCCCACGCGGCGAAAAACCGGCATTGCTGACCCGCAATCGCTGAGTGCCCCCTCACAAAAACGCCCCGACTGGTTCGGGGCGTTTTTGTTTGGAGCGGTCAATTCGATTGCCCTCTCTCACAGCCTGACAATCACGCCACGCTGCCTTGTTTATGGAAGAGCTTGGCGAAAATCATCCATTTGCCTTGCACTTTCATCACGTTCAGATAGTCGACCATAATATTGTCGAACAGTCGCAGACGTACCTTAACCATCGCCATTTCCGGCGACATCACATCGATCATCAGAATCTCGTCCAGGCTCGCAAATCCGCGCTCTTGCGGCGATTCGCGGCCTTGCACCATGGCGCGATATTGCGCGAAGGGCCGCACGGTCACTTCCCCGTCCTGCGCACTGTAGAGAACACAGCCTGGGTGGAAAACTTCGTCGAAGCCCTGTAAATCCTGGGTTTGTAACACGCTGAAGTAGTTCTCCAGCATTGCCTTGATTTCATTGATTAGCATGAACAGATCCTAGTCGAAGGGACACGAAGTCATTAACGCCCACCGGGCGTGCGGTGGATTATTCGCAACCTCGACAATCCACGTATAGCGGCGTTTTTTGCCCGGTTCAGTGAATGGAATTCAACTATTGAAACTCCCTCCGTTAGCCGCCCTTCGGGCGTTCGAAGCCCTCGCAAGACTGGGCAAGGTCAACCTCGCCGCCACTGAACTGCACGTCACCCACAGCGCCGTCAGCCACCAGATACGCTCACTGGAGGAATACCTGGGTATCAACCTGACTGAGCGCAACGGTCGAGGCGTAGCGCTGACCGAAGAGGGACGTGTTTACGCTTATCAGATCCGCCAATCGCTCGGTGAAATCGCCGGCGTCACAGAGAAATTCCTGTACAGAACCCGACACCCGCAACTGTCCCTCTCGGTGCTGCCGTCCTTTGGCATGTTCTGGTTGTTGCCTCGCCTGCAAGGATTTATCGACGCCCACCCTGGCTTGCGCCTGAAACTGGTGGCCAGCATGGAGCTGTCCAGTTTCGAGGGCGAAATCATCGACGCCGCCATTCGGTTCGGCCATGGAAAATGGCCAGATGTGCACTGCGAACCGCTGATGTCAGATTCATTGATCGTCGTCGCGGCCCCTCAATTCAATCACGGGCGCTTGCCGACGGACGCCGCTTCCGTCCTTGAGCACCCGCTGCTTCACGCCAGTGAAAGCTGGTCGACATGGCTGACGGCGGGAGGCGTCGAGCAAACCCGCCCCCCGGCGGCACTCGAGTTCACTGATTCAACGTTGATGCTGGAAGCCGCGCGCCTGGGCTACGGCGTTGCACTGACACGTCGATCCATTGCTCACGCCATGATCCAGCGTGGGCAACTGGTCAGGCTGACCGACGTCGAACCCGTGCACGCATCCCGATATTTCATGCTGTGGCCAACTCATTCCAGACGTTCGGCACAGCTGGCGAGCTTACTGACGTGGCTGCGCCAGCAAATCATCGAGTATCAAGACAGTATTGCCTGAACGCCAGACAGCAAAACGCCGACCCGAAGGTCGGCGTTCTGATGGCACAATCTACTTACTTCGCTTTCACACCTTCAAACGAGATGTACAGGTCGACTTTGTCGGACTGTGGACCCAGGTCCATCATCTTGCCGAAATCAGAACGCTTGATGCTGGTGGTGCCTTCGAAGCCGGCACGGTAGCCGCCCCATGGATCGTTGCCTTCACCCAGGAAAGTAGCCTTGACCACGATTGGCTTGGTCACGCCGTGCAGGGTCAGGTCGCCGGTCACATCAGCAGTTTCTTTGCCGTCGGCGTTTTTGCCGGTGGACTTGACGCTGGTGGACACGAAAGTCGCCTTGGCGAACTTGCTCACGTCCAGGAAGTCTTTGCTGGCGATGTGCTTGTCACGTTCGGCGTGGTTGGTGAACACGCTGGACGGGTTTACGTTGAATTCGATTTTGCTGTCTTCAGGCTTGGCAGCGTCAAAGCTGAACTTGCCGTCGATATCCTTGAAGGTACCGGTGATGTAGCTGTAGCCCAAGTGGCTGATCTTGAAGTCGACGAAGGCGTGCTGGCCTTCTTTGTCGACGGTGTAATCAGCGGCCATTACGTTGGCGGACAGCACGGCAGAACCGATTGCCAGAGCGGCCAGAGTCTTTTTCAACATGCTTTCTTTTCCTTTGAGTCGAGGTTGAATTTCAGGCTTTGCGACCGAGCATTCGCGTCAGGGTCGCATCACGATCGATAAAGTGGTGCTTCAATGCTGCCAACGCATGGAGGCCGGAAAAAATTACCACCGCCCACGCCAGCCAGAGATGAATCACCCCAGCGGTATCTGCCTGATCCGGTAGCCCGGAAACCAGTGCAGGAACTTCAAACAGGCCAAACACCGGGATCCCGACACCGTCTGCGGTGGAAATCAGGTAACCGGCAATCATCACAGCGAACAGCGCGAGATACAGAAACCCGTGGCCGAATTTGGCACCGATACGGGTCATGCGGCTGTAGCTTTGCAGCGTCGGCGGCGGTGGGCTGATAAAACGCCACAACACCCGCAAGACCATCACGCCCAACAACACCAGACCGATGCTCTTGTGCAGGTCCGGCGCGTCTTTGCGCCAGGTGCTGTAGTAATCCAGCCCAACCATCCACAGACCCAGCGCAAACAGTCCGAAAACCACCAGCGCCACGCCCCAGTGCATGAAGATGCTGACCCAACCATAGCGCGAAGAAGAGTTACGTAGCTGCATTGCCCAAATCCTGTGAGAACTGCGAACCAAGACTAGCGAGTTATCTATCGAATTAAAGCGGAAAATTTCGCTTTGAAATATCGAGAAATACGATCAAGAGTCTGGAAGTGGCTTGTTAAGGAAAGATTAAAGGCGATTTTGTCGGGAGATGCTCAGGGCAAAATGGTCGATTTTCGCGGTCCGACTCGGCGTCAGCAAGCGTGATACCGGCAGGCGACTTTCACGGCAAGGTCAAAAATAGCGAAACTTTTCAATCAATAAATATGTATCTCTGTTTGCACTTTTCAACCTGATCAAATGGTGACTCAAATCATTCATTGAGAAGGTGAAATACATGGCTCTCCGTTATACCCCCTTTCAAGCAAGCGGTTCATCAGTGTTACCTCCGAACCAAACAATGTCTCCTGGGCAATACTTGCAATCGGAAAATGGCCGATTTCGTCTAATATTGCAGAGTGATGGAAACCTGGTAATCAAAGAAGGTGAAACCGTCATTTGGATCGCCGACAGCAACCAGCCTTACAGTGCAACTTTGCATCCAAAGAAAATGCGCGAGACGCTGCAATTTGTCATCAGCAATAACGGCTTTCTTTACGACCCTTCCAGACGGCGACTATGGATCGCTGAAGGTACTCACAGCCTTGACAAGTCACTGTGGTACAACACTTTCATGAGTATTCAGGATGATGGAAATCTGGTCATTTACGATCAGCGCACAGGGAGTCTGCGCTGGGCACGCGCAGGCTTTACCCCTGGGAGAATTCGGAAACCAAAGCAGAGATGGCTCAGAAACTTACCCGACGGTACGCAGTTCTTCAAATGGGAGTTTTAATCGCCCCTGCATTTTTATTACTGATTAGTTCCTGAGAACCGGTGGCGGTTGTAAACAATCCGCGCTGTAGGGATCTATCTGGCATTTATGGGCAAGTTCAGAGCCATATCCCCCTGGAAAAAAATGTCCATTTGCACAACCGCAAAGTGCTATTAGCAGAAAAATTATCGCAAACGCTTTCATAGAATATCTCCAATTTTTCTCAAGAATATAATTGGAGATCAGGTACCCGCTATCACTCCGTTCTGATTGTTTTGTGGGAAGCATCCGGTGCAGAGGTAAGACCCGATACTGCACAACTGAAGCTGGGGGAGATGTTTTTAAAAGCAAAAAAAAACGCGGCCCTTATGGCCGCGTTTTTTATTGAAGCAAAGCCTTACTGCGCCTTGGTCTCAGTCGCTGCAGCAGGTTTCGCCGCTGGCTTCTTCGCCGGCTCAGCCTTTTTCGCTGCCGGTTTGGCCGCAGGTTTCTTCGCCTCGGTCTTCGCTGCTGGCTTCTTCGCCGCAGGCTTGGCGGCCGCTTTCTTCGCCGGCTCGGCTTTCACCGGGGTCGCTGGCTTCGGTGCTTCCACCGGAGCTGGCGCAGGTGCCGGAGTTGGCGCAGGCGCTGGAGCAACTGGTGCTGGAGCCGGCTCAGGGGCCTTCACAGGCTCTGGCTTCTTGTCGTCATCCGAACCGCCGAACAGGTTGCTGAAGAAGTTGCCCTTCTTCGCTGCCACGGCACCCGCCGCGCCTGCCGCTGCTGCAGCCGGCACCACTTTGGCTGGCTCGAACGATTTGCCCGCCGCCAGATCCTCAACCTGACTGGCCGCACGCTGACCGGTGCGCAGGGCGCCTTCCAGTGTGCCCGGGTACAAGGTGTCGGTGTGTTCGCCGGCGAACGCTACGCGTTGCAGCGGACGTTCCCAGATCCGCCAGAACTTGCTGATCTGGCCCGGGCCGTAAGCCAGGTACGCGCCACCCATCGACGGGTCGGTGCTGTAGCGACGGATTTCATAACCGGTGAACGAGCCACGGGCCTGTGGATAGAAGGCGTGCAGACGGATCAGTACCTGATCGACCATCTGCTTGTCGCCGAACGCCTGCATCACACGGGCGTTGTCGCCGGACAAGTTGATCACCACGTTGGCGCCGCCCTTTAGCGCCGGCTCGATCCAGAGCATGCCCAGACCGGCGTTGCTGTAGATCTCGCCGGACATGCGCGCCTTGCTTTCCCACACGGGCGTCTTGAACTTCAGCATGATCTGGTCGCGCCAGCCGTAGTTGGTGCCCTTGATCGCGGCCAGGTGCTGAGCATCCAGCGCCGGGGTCATCTGAATCTTGTTCAGAGCGCGCAGCGGTACTGCCAACACAACGTAATCCGCCTGATAACCAACAGCGCCGACCTTGACGGTCACGCCGTCCTTGTCCTGGTTGATGGAGGATACCGGGGAGTTGGTCTTGATGATTTTCAGTTGTTTAACGAACGCCTGCGCCAGTACCTGGCTGCCGCCGACCAGACGCGAAGCTCGCAGGTCACGGTCGGAGATGCCGCGATACACGCGGTTCTGCTGGGCGAAATACAGCAGCGACAGACGCGAAGGTTCGTCGTAGTGGGTGCGGATGTCCTGGTTGATCAACTGACGTGCAGTGGCCGGCAGGTTCTGTTTGTCGAGCCAGCTCGACACGTTGATCTGATCCAGCGCGTGCAGAGTGGCGTTCGCCGCCGGGTTCTGCGGATCGTCGATCGAGCGTGCCAGATCGTCGAGGGTTTTCTGATAGCGCTTCAAGGCATCGGCGGTGGCCGGTTGCTTGGTCGCCAGATCAGCAGCAGAGAAATACTCGCCGTCGATCAGATAACCCGGGGTGCGCACGAATTCCGGAGCTGGCGTGGTGCCCAGCTTGAACGTCGAGACGTACTTGTTCAGCACCGGCTGCGTCTTGTCGTTGCCGATCCACTCGCTGGTGGCCATGCCCGAACGCCCGCCCAGGCTCGGTTTGGCTTCCAGCAGCGTGACCTGCCAGCCCTTGTTTTGCAGTTCGTAAGCAGCGGTCAGACCCGACAGGCCGCCACCGATCACGATTGCAGTTTTATCCTTGGCCAGCGCTGTAACGCTGAACAGCCCCAACATCACCAGCGCACAGGCGCGCAGCCAACCGACAGACATTCAGCGAACTCCGGAAAAACACGTAGGAAAAAGCAGTTTTGCGGGTCAGACGACCAAAAGAACCGCGAAGAATACGTCAGCCATCAAAACGCCGCCAGCGACGTCTATCGGCCCATACAAAGTAGCTCAATCGACACAATGGGTTGTTCCGGCGCGACGCATTGCATAGGCTTGCGCGATTGTTTGCCCGCGCCTGACGCGAGCCGCCTCGAGGAGACTGTAAATGGGCCTGAATAACCAGTGGATGCAACGCGACCTCGCGGTGCTGTGGCATCCCTGCACCCAGATGAAAGACCACGAACAGCTGCCGCTGATCCCGATCAAGCGCGGCGAAGGCGTCTGGCTTGAAGACTTCGAAGGCAAGCGCTACCTCGACGCGGTCAGCTCGTGGTGGGTCAACGTGTTCGGCCATGCCAACCCGCGGATCAACCAGCGCATCAAGGATCAGGTCGATCAACTGGAACACGTGATTCTGGCCGGTTTCAGCCATCAACCCGTGATCGAGTTGTCCGAGCGTCTGGTGAAGATGACGCCGGAAGGCCTGAATCGGGTGTTCTACGCCGATAATGGCTCGTCCTGCATCGAAGTCGCGCTGAAGATGAGCTTTCACTACTGGCTCAATCGCGGCGCACCTGCGAAGAAGCGCTTCGTCACCCTGACCAACAGCTACCACGGCGAAACCATGGCGGCGATGGCGGTCGGCGACGTGCCGCTGTTCACCGAGACCTACAAAGCGCTGCTGATGGACACCATCAAAGTGCCGAGCCCGGATTGCTACGGGCGCCCGCAAGGCATGAGTTGGGAAGAACACTCGCGCAACATGTTCGCCGCCATGGAACAGACCCTCGCCGAGAACCACGACAGCGTCGCCGCAGTGATTGTCGAGCCGCTGATCCAGGGCGCCGGCGGCATGCGCATGTATCACCCGGTGTACCTCAAACTGCTGCGCGAGGCCTGCGACCGTTACGGCGTGCATTTGATCCTCGACGAAATCGCCGTTGGTTTCGGCCGCACCGGGACCATGTTCGCCTGCGAGCAGGCCGGCATCCGTCCGGACTTCCTCTGCCTGTCCAAGGCCCTGACCGGCGGCTATCTGCCGCTGGCGGCGTGCCTGACCACCGACGAGGTCTACAGCGCGTTCTACGACGACTATCCAACCCTGCGCGCCTTCCTCCACTCGCACAGCTACACCGGTAATCCGCTGGCCTGTGCGGCGGCGTTGGCAACGCTGGATATCTTCGAGCAGGACAACGTCATCGAGAACAACAAGGTGTTGGCTCAGCGCATGGCCTCGGCAACGGCGCATCTGGTCGATCACCCGAACGTCTCCGAAGTGCGTCAGACCGGCATGGTTCTGGCCATCGAGATGGTCAAGGATAAAGCCACGAAAGAGCCCTACCCTTGGCAGGAACGCCGTGGTTTGAAGGTATTCCAGCATGCGCTGGAGCGCGGCGCGTTGCTGCGGCCGCTGGGCAGTGTGGTGTATTTCCTGCCACCGTACGTGATCACCCCGGAGCAGATCGACTTCCTCGCCGAAGTCGCCAGCGAAGGCATCGACATTGCTACGCGTGACAGCGTCAGCGTGGCCGTGCCGAAGGATTTCCACCCGGGCTTCCGCGATCCGGGCTGATCTCCTGAACGATCATGCCCCCCCTGTGGCGAGGGAGCTTGCTCCCGCTGGAGGCCGAAGGACTCCCAAAACCGGCCGACGCAATACAGCAGAAATACCGCGCCGACTGGTTTTACGACTGCTGCGCAGCCGAGCGGGAGCAAGCTCCCTCGCCACACAAGCAAGACATCAGTAAGCCGTAACTCTGAGCCCATTTTTTAGAGACCCGAAATGAGACTGTCCCGCTTCTTTATCGACGCCCCCCTGAGCACCGGCGAACACGAATTGCCGGAGGCCCAGGCGCATTACATCAGTCGCGTGCTGCGCATGGCCGAGGGCGATGCGGTGCAGCTGTTCGACGGTTCCGGCCATGAATTTCGCGGATCGCTGGTGGAAGTCGGCAAGAAACGCGTGGTCGTGCAGATCGACGAGCAATTCGCCGGGCAGGTCGAATCGCCGCTGCAGATCCACCTCGGCCAAGGCTTGTCCCGTGGCGAGCGGATGGACTGGGCGATCCAGAAAGCCACTGAACTGGGTGTGAATGAAATCACCCCGATCTTCAGCGACCGCTGCGAAGTCCGCCTCAAGGACGAACGCGCCGACAAACGCCTGCTGCACTGGCGCCAGGTAGCGATCAGCGCTTGCGAGCAGTGTGGGCGTTCGCGGGTGCCGGTGATTCATCCGCCGGTGTTGCTGGCCGATTGGCTGAAGCAGACTGAGGCCGAATTGAAACTGGTGCTGCACCCGGTGGCCGAGCCGCTGGTGAGTCATGCCAAACCGGCGACGCTGGCGTTCCTGATCGGGCCTGAAGGCGGTTTGACTGACGCCGAAGTCGAGCAGGCCAAAGGCAACGGCTTCCACGCCGCCCGCCTCGGCCCGCGCGTGTTGCGCACCGAGACGGCGCCGGTGGTTGCACTGGCGGTGGCCCAGCAACTTTGGGGTGATTTCTAAAGCCCCATCGCTGGCAAGCCTGCTCCCACAAGAGATCCTGTGTGTGCACACATGTTGTGTTCACTGGATATCTACTGTGGGAGCGAGCCTGCTCGCGAAAGCGGTGTATCAGCCAACATCAGCATCGGCTGGACTGATGCCTTCGCGAGCAGGCTCGCTCCCACAGGGGATTGGGGATGACTCGGTCTAGAGGACATAAAACAAAATCGCGACGAAGTGCAGCAAACTCCCGGCAATCACGAACAGATGCCAGATCCCGTGCGCATGCCGCAGCCTGTGATCAAGGGCAAAAAAGATAATCCCCACCGTGTACAAAACCCCGCCCGACGCCAGCCAGGCAAACCCGGTGGTGCCCAGCGCCGCGATCAATGGTTTAACCGCCACCAGCACGATCCAGCCCATCACCGCATAGATCACGATCGACAGGATCCGCGCCTCGGAGCGCGGCTTGATCTCTTGCAGAATGCCGATCAGCGCCAGCCCCCAGACAATCCCGAACAGCGTCCAGCCCCACGGCCCGCGCAAGGTCACCAGACAGAACGGCGTGTAACTGCCGGCAATCAACAGGTAGATCGAAAAGTGATCAACCTTTTTCATGATGGCTTTTTTGCGCCCGCGCACGCTGTGATAAACGGTCGAGGCGCTGTAGAGCACCAGCAAAGTGAACGCGTAAATCGCCACACTGACAATCTTCCACGGACTGCCGTCGAGGCTGGCGATCACCAGCATCCATACGCCGCCGATAAATGCTGCCACCGCCCCGACCAGATGCGTCCAGGCGTTCAATCGTTCTCCGTGATACATGTATCGCTTACCTCAAAATTCATTACCGCAGCGCGCAAGGCTCAGGCCTTGAGCGTAAAAGCGCAATGTTTCTGTTCAACACGAGCCTGCGCACGTCGTGGTTATTGGGCACAATCGGCCGATACCAAAAAGAGTCCGCGCCATGCTGATCGACGAAGAATTGACCCTGAAAAAACTCGAGGTGTTCCTCGCCTTCATGCGCACCGGCAACCTCGCCCGCGCCGCTGCCGAGTTGCAGACCAGCAATGTCAGCGTGCATCGCGCGATTCACTCGCTGGAAAGCGCCCTGCGCTGTCCGCTGTTCAAACACGAAGGCCGCAACCTGACGCCGCTGGAAAGCGCCTATGTGCTGGAAGAACGCGCGCAGAAACTGATTCAGGACGTGGTCGAAAGCGTACGCCTGACCCGCGAAGCTGCCGGTTTTTCTGCCGAACGCTTCAAGCTTGGCTCGCTGTATTCGCTGACGGTGAAGACCGTGCCGCAACTGATCATGGGTCTGAAGATCCGCCGCAGCGAACTCAACATCGATCTGATCCTCGGCTCGAACATCGACCTGCTCTACAAGCTGAAAAACATGGAAGTCGACGCGATTCTGGTGTCGCTGGACGACAGCATCAACGACCCGGATTGCGAGCAGATTGCGCTGTTCTCCGATGACATCTTCCTCGCGACGCCGGCGGATTCAAGGTTCGCCCAGCGCAGTGAGGTCGATCTGGCAGAAGTGCGCGATGAAACCTTCATCACCCTGACCCAGGGCTTTGCCACCCATCAGGACGGTAATCGGGTGTTCAAGCAAGCGGGGTTCGAACCGAAAGTCGCGATGCAGGTGAATGACATCTTCACGCTGCTGAGCATGGTCAGTTCCGGGGTCGGTTATGCGTTGCTGCCAGGAAGGATTGCGGCGGTGTACGAAAATCGGGTGAAGCTGATTCCGTTGCAGGAGAAGTATCGGTTGCAGCAGCACATTGGCGTGGTGTTTCTGAAGGCCAAGGAGCGCGATCCGAATTTGCTGGCGTTGCTGGCGGAATGTCGGATGTATGCCAATCGCCAGGCCTGAAACCGAGGCGCCTCATTCGCGAGCAGGCTCGCTCCCACAGGGAAATGCATTCCAAGTGTGGGAGCGAGCCTGCTCGCGAAGGCGTCAGTCCAGACAGCAGATGCCTTAGCCCAACAAGCCGCGCATCAGCAGAAACAACAGCGAAGGCCCGAGCAAACACCCAAGCGCGGTATAGAACGCCGCCGTCAGGCACCCATAAGGCACCAGTTTCGGATCGGTCGCCGCCAAACCGCCAGCCACGCCGCTGGACGTCCCCATCAAGCCGCCAAAGATCACCGCACTGCGCGGGTTGTTCAGGCCGATCATCGGCGCCACGAACGGCGTCATCACCATCACCAGAATCGCCTTGATCAGCCCCGCCGCAATCGACAACGCCATGACTTCCGAACTGGCCCCAATCGCCGCCCCCGTCACTGGTCCGACAATGTAAGTCACCGCTCCCGCGCCAATGGTGGTCAGGCTCACCGCATCGGTATAACCGAAGGCCATCGCCACACCGACCCCGGTGACAAACGACGTGCCCACACCGACAAACAGCGCCAGCACCCCGACAAACCCGGCGCGCTTCAGCTCATCGACACTGACGCCAAACGCCGTCGCAACAATCGCGAAATCGCGCAACATGGCGCCGCCGAGCAAACCGATGCCCGACAGCAGCGGAATATCCACCACGCCTTTCTGCCCGCCGGTCAGCGCACCGCCGACATACGACAGCAGCAGCCCAAGCAGAATGGCGATGGCCGAGCCGTGCAAACGGCCCTTGGTGAAAGTGTTGGACATCCAGTAGGACACCCACATGGTCAAGCCGACAATCAGGAAACCGCTGATCAAGCCGTAGCCGGTGATGACTTTCATCATGGATTCGTACATGGCGCTCACCCCGCAGTCTTGGCAGGAGCGATTGGCGTCGCATCCTTGTTACCGAGGCGTACCAGCACCGGCACCATGGCAAAGGCAATCACCACCGCCAGGGTTCCCGCGAGGATCGCCATCGGCCCGCCCTTCAGCGCGCCGTAAACATTCTGCTGCGCCGCCATGGCGACCACGATCGGAATGTAGATCGCACTCCAGAACTCGACGCCCTGCTCGGTCTTGCCCTTGAGCCAGCCGCTTTTGTTCAGGTAACTGCCCAGACCGATCAACAGCAGCATCGCAATGCCGACGCCGCCGACGTTGGCCGGCACGCCGATCAACTTGCCGAGCAGCTCACCGACCCAGATACCCACCAGCGTACAAAAAGCGAGAAACGCCACACCGTAAATAATCATTGTTGTAGTCCTCAAAGTGCATCGTCGAATGTTGTTTTTGTTGTTCGAAGCTTGAGTCGCGGCGGTTTAGAGTGGGCGGCTTCCCTCCTCGCGCAGCAGCGCCTGCAAGGTGTCGAGGCGAGCACTGTCGAAGGCAGTGACGGTGCCTTGCTCGAACACCCGGCGCGCCAGTCCGGTCAGTACGGCACCGGGCGGCAATTCGATTTGTAGACGCACACCGCGCTCGTAGGCGCTTTGCACGGTGCCGCGCCAATCCACCACGCGGCACATGTTGCAGGCGAGATCGTCGCGCAGCGCTGCTACTTTGGTCACAGGACGCGCGCGGCTGCCGCTCAGGTAAGCAATCTGCGGCGTTTTCAGTTCAACCTTGGCGAAAGCTTCGGCGAGGGTTTGCGCCGGGTTTTCCAGCAGCGGACAGTGCGACGGCACACTCACCGCCAGACGTTTCGCCAGACCGGCACCACGACTGCGCGCTTTTTCGGCCACGACTTGCATGGCCTTGTCGCTGCCGGCGATCACCACCTGGTTATCGGCATTGATGTTGGCCAGATACACCGGCATTGCCTCGCTGTGCACCTGCGCCAGCAGCGTTTCGACTGTGGATAATTGCAGGCCGATGATCGCGGTCATGCCGTAGCCCTGTGGATAAGCCTGTTGCATCAATTCACCGCGCAGGCTGACCAGATGCAACGCATCGCTGAAGCTCAACGCCCCGGCGACCACCGCTGCCGGGTAAGCGCCGATGGACAGACCGGCGACGTAATCCGCCGTTAGCTCGTCCTGCAATAACTGCCGCGACGCAGCGACGCCTGCGATAAGCAGGCAAAGCTGAACCGCCCGCGTGCTGCGCAACGCTTCGCTGGAATCCAGCAACGAGACATCTTCGCCAAGCACATCGCTGGCCTCGACCAAAGTTTCGCGAGGCAAACGCTGAAGCATGCCTGCTTGCTGCGCACCCTGGCCGGGGAATACCAACAGACTGCTCACGCTGCCTGCTCCTGCGGGTTCCACGGATCGGCGACCAGGCAAGCCTGATCGGCATTTTTCAGCAGCACCCGCGACGCACCGCTGGCCCATTCACGCAGGGCCACTGCGCCGAACGGCGTCTGCAACTGCAGGTCGACCCGGCACACCGCCTGATCGAATAACGCGACCAGTTTGCGTGCCTGATTACGGGTGAGCAGTTGCGGGGTCCGGAGGATCAGATCGAGATCACTGGCCGCGTGCATCGCTGTAAAACCACTGGCCAACTCAAACCCGACGCTGCCGCTGACGCCCCAGACCCAACCACAGTCATCGAGCATCGGTCGCAGTCGTTTGAGCGCCTGCATGACCGGTAAATCGCGCTCGCAATCGACATGACACAGCGCTTCGGGGCTGACCCGACAGGCGATCGAATCGACCGTCATGAACGCTGCCAGCCGCTGCTCGCGCGACACACCGCGCACGCCGACCGCGACAAAACCTTCAGCACTCAACGCCCGCCGCACCACCACCGGTTGTCCGGCGGCAAGCGACTCGACCGCCCACAGCGGCGCATCCGCCGGCAACTGCGTCGGGGTCATGCCCCAGAGCAAGTCATGAGCCAGAAGCGTTTTCACCACTGCGCCCTCAGCAACTCACGGACTTTGCTGGAGGCCGCACGATTTTTTGCGCCGAGACGATTGCTCAAGTCTGTAGCGGAGATATCGCCAATGGCTTGTTTCAGGCACTCGCTCACTCGCGCCAGATCTTCGGCGGTCGGCTGTTCGATCTGCTGCACCGAGAGGGTTTCCCAGAGCAGACCGAGGCTGGCATAGCTGTCGATGTCATACGCCATCGGCGGCACACTGGCGGCCAGTGCTTCCAGTTCCTCGACACTGCGCAACGTCACCCGCGCCGCCGACGCTTTGCCCATCGCATGCACCATCACCCCGGGATCGCGCAGGGCGATCAAGCGGTTGGCCTGATAACCGTGAGCCAGAAACGCACCTGACATGGCTTTGCCCACCAGCAACGCGATCACTGGATGCCCGGCCAAACGTGCGCGGGCATAACTGTCCGCCGCACCGGCCAGCGCTTGATGAATGCCGAGGGCTTCTTCGCGACGGCCATAAGCCTGGCTCGGCACATCGACGATGGCGATGATCGGGCGCTTCCGGGCTTTATCACGATCGGCAGTGATCGCGTCATCCACAGCCTTGGCCAGACCCCAGCCTTCGAGCAAACCGACTTCGCCATTACGAGCGCGAGGAAAACAACTGTCCGGGTCAGCCACCACAGCGATAAAACGCCCCAGTTGACCGTCAGCAACCTTCAACGAGGCCGGCAGCCCTTCGACCGCCACAGCGCCCGCGCTCAAGGCGTTGAACCAGTTCAAACCGCGCACGGAATAACCACTCATGAGCGCTCTCCTTGATACAGATCGCGAACCACCGAAGGCTCGATTTGCTTGTCAGTGTCCAGGCTCGCCAGCCGTTGCAGAAACCACTCGGCGCGCTGACTCCGCGGTTGCACCGGCAGACCTTGTTGCAGCAGTTCGCCAACCTGCTGACGAATCTGCGCCACGTCATCGGCGACATAACGATCCACCAGACCACTGGCGAATCGCTGCTCGCCACCGGTCAGGCTCCAGATGAAGGGACGGTCGCGGGAATCGTATTCCTCGATCCCGGCTTCCTGTTCGATCACTTGCGGGCCGTTCAAACCGAGGCGTGCTTCCTGAGTCACCAGCAAATAGCTGCACAGCGCCGCGGCAATCGACATGCCGCCAAAGCAACCGACGCTACCGGCGACCACACCGACCACCGGTTGGTACTGCTGCAAATCGACAATCGCCGCATGAATATCGGCAATCGCCGCCAACCCGAGATTGGCTTCCTGCAAACGCACGCCGCCGGTTTCCAGCAACAGGATGGCGCGGGTCGGGATGCCTTTGTGGTTGTCTTCGGCGGCCAGCTCCAGCGCGCCGGCAATCTTCGCCCCGCCGACTTCACCGAGGCTGCCGCCCTGAAACGCACCTTCAATCGCCGCGATCACCACCGGCAAGCCGTCGAGGTTGCCCTTGGCGATCACCACGCCGTCATCGGCTTGCGGCACCACGCCCTGGCGTTCGAGCCATGGCGACATGACGCGTTGAAACGGGTCGAGCAATTCGCGAAAGCTCCCGGCATCGAGCAAGGCTTTCGCCCGTTGCCGCGCACCGAGTTCGACGAAGCTGTGTTTGTGCAAAAGCACTGCGCTGTCAGTCATGGCCGATCTCCTCGAAACCTTGTTCCAGACGCAAACGCACCACGCCCGGCGTCGCGCCGAAATCGTGGATATCGATGGCCATGGCCGGCGGCGTGGTGCCGTCGAACATCCGCGCAAACAGATGCTGCCAGCGCTGCTGCGCACCGTTGACCGAGGTCTGCACATTGATCGTCAGCTTGCCGGCCAGTCCCGGTTCGATCAGCACTTCCAGATCACCCGAGCCGACACAACCCACCAGCGCGCGACCGCGTGGCGGCTGCCCGGCGGGGAATTCAAACGATAGGGTTTCCATCAAAACGCTCCCTGAAGGATGCCGTCGCGCTCGATTCGATCGAGCAGCAAAGTGGCGGCGAGCAAGTCGGCGGCGCCACCGGGCGAGGCATTCAATGCGATGAGTTGTTGATCCAGTTCATGCAGGCGACGACGGCCGCTGAGGCTGGCGCTGCCACCGGCGTCGAGCACCGCTTGCGCACCGTGTTGCATGGCGTGCAGGCCTTGTTCCCCGGCGCGGTAGAGCACGCAGGTGTCGGCGAGGTCGGTCATGATCGCCAGCAAGGCGTCGAGCCGGGCGTTCTGCTCGCCGTTTGCGTTGGCACGGCTGCTTTTGAGTTGCGGCAGACCACGTTGCAGCACCGCGGGGAAGCCGAGTTGCGCCTCTTCGCGGGCACCTCGTGCGCCGTAACGCAGGGCGACTTGGGCGCCGTGGCTCAAAGGTTTTGGTGCGTAGCGGTCATCCAGCAAGGCCAGACGTGCGGCGCGCAGCGTCACGGCATTGGCGCTGGAGGATTGCGGTTCCAGTGCAGCGGCCGTCACCAACAATCCCTGCGCCCAAATTGCGCCGCGATGCGTATTCACACCGTTGGTGGTCGTGAGCATCGCCTGCTCGCCTTCCCGGCCGATCCGGCCAATCGCTTCGCGCAACGGCAGACTGACGTCGCCGATGTCCAACGCTGCCTCGGCCATCTCCTTGAACGCCGGCCACAGTGACAGCGCCGACGCGTGCATCAGGCCCAGGTGCAAATCGGTGTGCGCGCCATTGCCACGACGATCGACCAATGCCGGTTTCGGCGACAGATCGGCTTCGTCGATCAACGCGTCCACCGCCAGATCGGCCAATCGGTCAGCCAGAGACAGCGGTTTCGCTTGCAGGTTAAGTGCGTGCATTACCAGCTCCTGAATTTGGCGGGCGGGTTGTAGAGGCCGCCGGACCACTCGACCAGATCGGCCACGCTCTTCGCCGCGAGCAGTTCACGGGTGGCGTCGGTGCGGCGGATGCCGAGGTCTTCAGGCAGGGCGATAAGACCTTCGCGGCGCATGCGTTCGGTGTCTTTCGGGTTGTGGCGCAGGCCGATGGCAGTCACGCCCGCGACCGCAGCGATCATTGCCTGGCGCTCTTCCAGCGAGCGCGCCTTGTACAGGTAGGCGATGCCTTCTTCGGTGAGCAGGTGGGTGACGTCGTCGCCGTAGATCATGATCGGCGCCAGCGGCATGCCGCTTTTCTTCGCCACGTCCACCGCATCGAGGGTTTCGACGAAGGTCGGTTTACCGCCCTCTTGGAAGGTCTCGACCATTTGCACCACGAGCTTCTTGCCGCGTTCGAGCATCGGTTGCTGCGAGTCGTCGTGGCGCATGTCCAGCCAGGCCGGGGTGCCATGACGACGACCGCGTGGGTCGTGGCCCATGTTCGGTGCACCGCCGAAACCAGCGAGACGCCCACGGGTGACGGTTGAGGAATGGCCGTCGCCATCGACTTGTAGCGTCGCGCCGATAAACAGGTCCACCGCGTACTGTCCGGCGAGTTGGCAGAACATCCGGTTGGAACGCAGTGAGCCGTCGCGGCCGGTGAAGAACACGTCGGGGCGCGCGGCGATGTAGTTTTCCATGCCCAGTTCGGTGCCGAAGCAATGCACGCTTTCGACCCAGCCACTTTCAATCGCCGGGATCAGCGTCGGGTGCGGGTTGAGCGTCCAGTTGCGGCAGATCTTGCCTTTGAGGCCGAGGGATTCGCCGTCGGGCGGCAGGATCAGTTCGATGGCGGCGGTGTTGAAACCGATGCCGTGATTGAGCGACTGCACGTTGTGTTTTTCGTAGATCCCGCGAATCGCCATCATCGCCATCAGCACATGCACAGGCTTGATGTGGCGTGGGTCGCGGGTGAACAGCGGTTCGATGTAGAACGGCTTGTCGGCGACCACGACAAAATCGACCCATGAGGCCGGGATATCGACGCGGGGCAGTTCGCTGACGTCGTCGACCAATTGGTTGACCTGGACGATGACGATGCCGTCGCTGAACGCGGCCGGCTCGATCAGTGCCGGAGTGTCTTCGGTGCTCGGGCCGGTATAGATGTTGCCGGCGCGGTCAGCCATGAACCCGGCCGAGAGCACGACGTTGGGGATCAGGTCCACCACCAGTCGGGCGTAGAGTTCGATGTAGGTGTGGATCGCGCCGATTTCCAGCAAACCGTCTTCAAGCAACTGGCTGATGCGCAGGCTCTGGGTGCCGGCGAAGGAAAAATCAAGCTTGCGGGCGATGCCGCGCTCGAAGAGATCGAGGTGCTCGGAGCGGCCGACGCTGGGCATGATCATGTGCAGGTCGTGGAGTTTTTCGGGATCAGCCTTGGCCAGCGAGCGGGAAAGGAAATCCGCCTGCTTCTGGTTGTTGCCCTCCAGCACCACACGATCGCCGGGATGAATCAGCGCTTCGAGCGCGGCGACGATCTTGTCGGTGGGCAACACCACACCGTCGGCCAGCCCGCGCACCTTGTCGAGGCGACGCTGCTTCTCGTCACGCCGCCGCGTCCAGCGCGAGTCGGGGGAAATTGTTGTTGTCATGCTCACTCCACGGGGTTCGCTGTCGTGGAGCTAACTTAGGCGTGTGGGGTGAGGGCATCAATCAAGCATGGCGGTGAATCATTACGCTGAGCGTAACGTTCACTGCGGCCTTCGCGAGCAGGCTCACTCCCACAGGGGATCTCTGTCGTCCGCAAAAAACCGGGGGGCACTGAAGATCTAATGTGGGAGCGAGCCTGCTCGCGAAGAGGCCAGCCGAAGCAGCGTAAGTTCTGGATAAGTCCGCCGATGAGTCAGGGGGTTGGCCGGCAGGAAGTTGCTGATGCCACTGACCCCATCGCTGGCAAGCCAGCTCCCACAGGTTTTTTTGTGATTCACAAAAACCGAATTCAACTCGGACATTGTGGGAGCTGGCTTGCCAGCGATGAGGTCTGCGAGATCACTGAAAACCCTGGATCAGTCAACAAGTCCCGCATCCACCAACAACTTCTCCAGCCCCAACAGATCCGGCACTTTCGCCACTTGCTCGCCGACCTGCACCGCCGCCTGCTCCAGCGCACACAACGGCACATCGACATAGCTCAACTGACTGTCGAGCTTGTACGAGCGCGGAATCCCCTGCACCAACAGCGCAATGAATTTCAGCTCCGGCAACCCGCCCAGCGCATTGAGAATGACAATCCGCGCCCGCTCGCCAATGACGATTTTCTGCCCGCACGCCGACTCGAAACTCAGCAACGGAATCTGCCGCTCACGCCACATCACCCGCCCCAGATACCACGGCGGCGTGTCCAGATCGAAGGCGCTGGCCTGGTAGTCGATCAGCTCCGCGACCGCCACGTTGGGCAGGATCAGATTGCGATCCGCCAGCGGCAGCAACAGACCGGTGAGTTGGCTGCTGCGCTGATTGTGCCGGCGCTCATGCATGTTTCTTGCTCCAGTGGGCAATGCTTTCGAGCAGCACCGATTCCTGATACGGCTTGCCGAGGTAGTCGTTGACGCCAATGGCCATGGCGCGGTCGCGATGCTTCTGACCGGTGCGCGAAGTGATCATGATGATCGGCAGGTGTTGCAGGCGTTCGTCGTTACGCACTTGCGTGGCGACTTCAAAACCGTCCATGCGCGGCATTTCAATGTCGAGCAGCATCAGGTCGGGCATGTGTTCTTCCAGCAGCAGCATGGCGTCGACGCCGTCCTTGGCGGTCAGCACGTTCATGCCGTGGCGTTCGAGCAAACGGCTGGTGACTTTGCGCACGGTGACCGAGTCGTCGACCACCATCACCAGCAACGGCTTTTGCGGCTCGCTGTCGATGTCCGGCAGCGTCGGATACTGCGCAACCCGCGCCTGCATCGCGCGGATCGGCGCCAACAGATCAAGAATCAGCACCACCCGGCCATCACCCAGAATCGTCGCACCGGACACGCCCTGCACCGCTGCGAACTGCGGGCCGAGGCTCTTCACCACGATCTCGCGAGTGCCGGCCATGGTGTCGACTTGCACGGCGATGCGCCGGTCGTTGTACTGCACCAGCAACACTGGCAACGGCAGGCTTTGGCCAAGCAGTTTCGGCCGTGATGAAGTTTTCAGCAGCTCGCCCAGATAGCACAGCTCATAGCGTTGACCACCGTACTGATAAATCGGCGGATCGAGACGGAAATGCCCGTCCAGATCATTCGGCAAGACACGAACGATACCGTCGATGGTGTTCAGCGGAATCGCGTATTGATCCTCACCGCACTGCACCATCAGCGCACGGTTGACCGACACGGTGAATGGCAAGCGAATGCGAAAATGCACGCCCTGCCCCGGCACCGAATCGATGCTCATGCTGCCGCCCAACTGGCGGACTTCTTCGTGAACCACGTCCATGCCGACGCCGCGCCCGGAAATCTGGGTGATTTTCTCGGCGGTGGAGAACCCCGGCTGGAGGATGAACTGCAACACGTCGCGGTCGCTGATTTCGGCGTCCGGCGCCAGCAAACCACGCTTGATCGCCTTGCGCCGCACGGCTTCCAGCGGCACGCCGGCGCCATCGTCGCGGATGTCGAAAACGATGTCGCCGCCCTCGCGGGACAGGTCGAGGCTGATCTGTCCTTGCGCCGGTTTACCCGCCGCCAGCCGCGCCTCGGCAGATTCCAGACCATGGTCGACGGCGTTGCGCAGCATGTGTTCCAGCGGTGCGGCCATG
Organism: Pseudomonas sp. NPDC087598; assembly: GCF_044743525.1. Lineage (NCBI taxonomy): Bacteria > Pseudomonadati > Pseudomonadota > Gammaproteobacteria > Pseudomonadales > Pseudomonadaceae > Pseudomonas > Pseudomonas sp. NPDC087598. The sequence goes on from NZ_JBIUWQ010000021.1 coordinate 67,081, forward strand.
CGTTCCAGCACGTTGCGATCCATCTCGCCTTCGGCATTGCCGACGACGAAGGCGACGTCTTTGTTCAGCTCTTCGGCGACTTGGCGGACAATGCGTTTGAGGCGCGGCAACATGCGCTCGAACGGCACCATGCGCGTGCGCATCAGGCCTTCCTGCAATTCGGTGTTGATCCGCCCCTGTTGCTGCAACAGGTTCTCGGCGTCGTGGTTACGTCGGTCGAGGGTTTCCTTGAGGTCGAGCAAGTCAGAGGCCGATTCGAACAGCGCCCGCGACAGCTGCTGCAACTGCGAATGACGGTCCATTTCCAGTGGATCGAATTCTTCGTAGCCGAGGCGTTCGGCATCGACCTGCTGACGGCTGAGAATCCGCCCCTGGGTCTCGGTGTCGAGACGGCGCAACTGATCGCGCATGCGCTCGATGGTGGTTTCCATCTCGTTGAGCGCGACCTGCGCATCATTGACTTGCTGCTCGATACGACCCCGGAAGATCGAGGTTTCCCCCGCCAGATTGACCAGTTCGTCGAGCAATTCGGCAGAGACCTTGACCATGTCCGCTGCCGCCTCGGCAGCGGGTGGCGTGGTCTCGGTTTTGACCGGCGAAGGCAACAGTGGCGGCGCTTCAGGCGTCACCGGATGGCTGAAACTCTGGATTGCATTGATCAGCCGATCCGCCGGCGGGCACGGTTGCCCGGCGCGCACGGCATCGAGCATTTGCGCCAGTCGGTCATGGCCGCGCTGCACCAGCGCAAACAGCTCGGTCGACGCAGGCAGCGTGCCGGCAGAAAGGCTTTCGTAAAGGTATTCGAGTTCATGAGCCAGATCGCCAATCGGACCGATCTCGACCATACGCGCGCCGCCCTTGAGGGTGTGCAGATCGCGCAGCAGGGTTTCCACTTCCTGGCGGTTGCCCGGCTCGGCCTGCCAGCGCAACAGCGCGGCGCCGGAGTTTTCGATGATGTCGAAACCTTCTTCGAGGAAGATTTCCAGCAACTCCGGGTCATGCCCGGCGCCTTCGTGATCGATGGCTGGTTGCGGCGTTTCGGCCGTGGCATCTGAGCCCTGACGCAGCTGGCGGATCGACTCGATCAGGTCCAGCGCCGGGTTCAACGGCTGATGGTTTTGCAGTTGTTCGAGCAACAACGCCAAGCGGTCGTGGCTCTTGTGCAGCAATCGGCCAACGGCTTCGCTGTGAATGAAGCGGCGATTCGCCAGACCTTCGTAAAGGCTTTCCAGCTCTTGGGCCAGATCACCGATGGCTTCGACTTCAGCCATGCGCGCACCACCCTTGAGGGTGTGCAAATCGCGTTGCAGTGACGACAGCGGCGCGACGTTGTCCGGGTCGCTCAGCCAGCGCTGCAAGGCTTGCCCGGCGCTGTCGAGAATATCCACCGCTTCTTCAAGAAAGATCTCGACGATCTCGTCGTCCGGTTCGCTCGCGGAGCCGGTTTGGGACAGCTCGGCAGTTGCCGCGCCCAGTTCGCGGATGCTCAAGGTGCGACTGCCATCGCTGCGGATCAGGCCCATGGAGGACGGATCGAGGCTTTCGTCGAGCAGCTCATGCAACGCACGAATCCGCGCAGGCTGCGGCGTGACTTCCTGGCCGGCAGCCAGTTCGTCGAGCATGTTGATCAGCGCTTCGTGGGCATTTTGCGCCTCGTGAAAAAACCGGTCGCTGACCGCAAGGCTGCTCTCTTCCACGGCGCCATAAAGGTCGAGCAATGCCTCGCAGAGCACATCGACCGGGAGCAGGTCCGCGAGGTGCGCGCCTTCGCCCAGGGTGGTCAGTTCATCCAGCAGCGCACTGAGTTCCTGACGTTCGCCGGGATGTTGCTGCCAGCGCTGCAAGAGGTTCTCGGCGTCGAGCAGGATATCCATGCCCTGCGCGAGGAAGTTGTTGAGCAACTGCGGATCACGCTTGATGCGCAAACCGGTGTTCGGCGCATTGAGGATCGATTCCAGGCGCTCGGCGAGCAACGCTTCGGTGCGTTTGATCAGCGATTGCGCGCCGACAATCGGCGCCAGCGGATCGTGCTTGAGCTGACGCAGACCGACACGGAACAGGCCTTCGGCTTCAAGGAGCAATTCCACTTCATCGAGATCGAGCGGCAGTTGATGGGCCTTGAACTCGCGGGCCAGTTGATCGAGCGGCGCCGCCAGTTCGGCTATCGGCAAGACCCCAGCCATCGATGCGCTGCCCTTGAGGGTGTGCAAGGCGCGCTGCAATTCGTCGCTGGCCGGCAGCGGCACATGTTCGGCGGCTTGATCAAGGAAGCGGTTGAGGCTGGCCAAGTGTGTTTCGGCTTCGTTGCGGAAGATCTCCAGCAACAACGGATCAAGTGCCGCGACATCGTCGACATCTTCGGCGCCAAGCGGCTCATCACCCTTGGCCAAGGCGTGAGCACGGGCGGCGAGTTGATCGACATCGCTGCGCTGGCGTTGCGAGTGGGTGGCGAATTCGCTGATCAAGTCCGGCAGCAACAGCACCGTGTCGGTGAGCAGTTGCGGCACCACTGCGCCGGGCTCGACGCTTTGTTCGAGCACACGGTTGAGCAGGTTTTCCACCGCCCAGGCGAGTTCGCCAAGAATCAGCGCACGGACCATGCGCCCACTGCCCTTCAAGGTGTGAAAGGCGCGGCGCAGTTCGGTCAGCGCGGCGCGGTCCTGCGGATTGGCCGACCAGCGCGGCAGGTATTCGTGGAGGACTTCGAGGACCTCGTCGGTCTCTTCGAGGAACACTTCGCGCAGCTCATCATCGACCGGTTCTTCATCGGCCGGCGGCGGCATCAGGCTGCCGGGGGTGATCAGCGCCGGCGGATTGACCGCCGAGACCGGGCTGGCAAGAACGTCGGCCAACGACTGCACAATCTCGGGATCGTCCAGCGCCTGCATGTCCTGCATCACCAGTGCTTCGCTGGGGCTGAGTACATCTTCGAGAACCGGCACGTCGGGCTCTTCATCCGGAAAATAACCGAGGCTGGCGAGACTCTTCTGCGCGACGTCGAGCAACTGTTCGCTCGGGGCCTGCGGGTCGTCGCTCAGGCGTTCAAGGTAATACTCAAGACTGCTGATGACATCGGCCAGGTGATCGAGTTGTTCCCAGCCCGGCTCGTGCGGATCAAGCAGCAAATGTTCGCGGATAAATCCGTTGCAGGCCTCGACCAGACTGGCGGCCCGATTCAGCGGAATCATCGCCAATGCACCACGCACCTGGGTCAGCAGCGCCGGCAGCGGTTGCAGTTGCTGGCGGTCCCAATCGGCGTCGATGTAGTCGACGATCATGTCTTTGGCCTGTTGCAGGCAGATGCGCGCTTCCTTGATGACGATCTGGTGGATCTGCGTCAGGTCCGTCGTGGGCAGACGTGAGTCTTCCGGGCTTTCCGGCTCGACCGTGCCAACCATTCCGGCGAGCGTCGCCTCGACGTAAAGCAGCGCGCCGGCGACGTCCATCAATGTGGCATCGTTGGGTTCGCGATGGCCCTGGGCGAGGCTCAGCACCACCGCGAGCTGATCGATGATGACCTTGCGCGGCTGGCCGAAACCGAGCACCGCGAGCGTGTCGGCGATCTGCCGCAACGGCGCCAGCAGGCTTTCCAGATCGGCAGCATGCTGGCGGTCGCTGCGCACAAACAGGTCGAGGCGTTCCTTGACCCGCACCAGCTCTTCACACAATGCCGCCAGCACCGAGCGCATCGCATCGCGGTCGGGGCCGGCCAGGCGCGCGCGTTCTTCGTCGACCATCGCGCTGTCGGGCAACGCGTCGTCCAGGGAGTAGCGATCTTTCATGGTCAGCATCTGCCCGGTGGGATGTTCGGCCTTGGCAATATAGAACAACAGGCTTTTCAGCAGCTCCGGCGGTGGCGGCTGGTTGAGGCCGCGCATGCCTTGTTCGAGCAGACGTTTGAGTTCCTTGTCGGCGTCCTTGAACAGACTGCGCAGCGCCGGGCTGTTGGCAATGACACCTTCGCGCATGCCTTCGACCAAAGCGGAGGCGACCTGCCACAGCGGACTCAGCGGCGCCTCGCCGCTGAGTGCTTCGAGGCGGCTGAAAACTTTCGCCAGGTAACCGAGGTGAGTCTGATCGTCCTGTTCGCGCAGCAAACCGACCAGTGCCATTTGCAGCGTCTGTCGCAACTTGCGCAGCACGTTCGGCAGCTCTGCCGGCTCCAGCAGCGCCAGCGCGTCTTCGCCGAGCGGCACCAGCTCCGGCAATTGCGGACTGAACAGACTGGTTTCCGAGAGCAGGCTTTCGCCGCGGGCGCTGCGCAAATCGTTGATCAGGGGCAGCACCACCAAAGGCAGATCACGGCGGGCACTTTGCACCCGGTCGAGGTAAATCGGCAGTTGCCCGAGCGCTTGCAGCAACAAGTGCAGGGCTTCGTCGCGATGGCTGACACGCTCGTGTTGCAGGGCTTCGACCAGATGCTCCATTTCTTCGGCGAGCAGCGCGGCGCCGTAGAACTCGACCATCTGCAAGCTGCCGTGGACCTGATGGATATAAGCCAGACACTCGTCCAGCCCGGGAAAGGCCTGCGGATCATCGAGCACGGCTTCAATCGCCTGATGCGCCAGCTTCAGCGTTTCGGCAATTTCGCCTTTGACCCACTCGAGGGCCACATAGTCGTGCCGATTACCCATAACCACTCCGCTTACGCTTTATCCGTCGTCGGCGCTGCCGGCAGGGTGAAACCGGAGACCGAACGGCGCAACTGACTGGCCATTTTCGTCAGATTGCCGATGCTCTCGGCAGTGGCAGTGGAACCCGACGACGTTTGCGTGGTGATCTGCTGGATCACGTTCATCGTCAGGGAAATCTGCCCGGCCGAGGTCGTCTGCTGCTGCGCGGCGTTGGAGATGCTCTGGATCAGCGCCGCAAGCGTCTTCGATACGCCTTCGATTTCCTCCAGAGCCACTCCGGCATCCTGCGCCAGCCGCGCGCCGCGCACCACTTCGGTGGTGGTCTGCTCCATGGAAATCACCGCTTCGTTGGTGTCGGTCTGGATCGCCCGCACCAGTGTTTCGATCTGCCGGGTAGCGGCCGACGAGCGCTCGGCCAGCCGCTGCACTTCGTCGGCGACCACGGCAAAACCACGCCCGGCATCACCGGCCATCGACGCCTGAATTGCGGCGTTGAGGGCGAGGATGTTGGTCTGGTCGGCAATGTCGTCGATCAGGCTGACGATGTCGCCGATTTCCTGCGACGACTCGCCCAGGCGTTTAATGCGCTTGGCAGTGTCCTGGATCTGTTCGCGAATGTTGTCCATGCCGTGGATGGTGTTGTGCACCACTTCGTTACCCTTGTTGGCGATTTCCACCGAACGCTCGGCCACCGCCGAGGACTCGGCGGCGTTGGCCGAGACCTGATCGATGGACTGCGCCATGTCGCTGATCGCCGTCGAGGCTTCGGAAATCTGCTGCGCCTGATGCTCCGAGGCTTGCGCCAGGTGCATGGCGGTGGCCTGGGTTTCCTGTACAGCAGCGGCGACCTGGCCGGCGGTGAGGTTGATCGTCGCGACCAGATCGCGCAGTTGGTCGACGGAATAGTTGATCGAGTCGGCAATGGTGCCAGTGAAGTCTTCGGTCACCGAAGCGGTCACGGTGAGGTCGCCGTCGGCCAGATCCTCGATTTCATCGAGCAGGCGCATGATCGCGTTCTGGTTGCGTTCATTCTTCTCGGCGGTCTCGCGCAACTGGCGATTGGTTTCACGGACCATGACCATGCCGATCAGGATGATCGAGGCCAGGGCCAGTAAACCAAGGACATAGCCACCAATGGTGTCGGTGCTGCGCCCGCCGGCAAGGTTTTCGAAACCGCTGGCCAGGTGCGAGGCTTCGTCGAGCAGGGTTTGCGAGAGGCTGAAGATATTGGTTGCCGACTCACGGACCTTGAACAGCTCCGGCGAGGTTTCGAGGATTTCATCCACAGAGCCTGAAACGAACTGGAACAGCTCGGAAATCTCGCTCAGACGGGCGCGGGCATCGCGGTCTTCGACTTGGGTGATTTTCAGCGTCGGGTTGCCTTGCAGCATGCCGTTGAGTACCTGGCCGAAACGGGTGGCATCGCGTCCAAAGGCATCGGCGGCCTGCTGCGAGTTTTCGTCGCCGGCGAGCACGGTGTTGACCGCGCCAAGGATCCGTTCGGCCAGCAACGATTGACGCTGGGCCATCGCCACTTGCGCGGCCGGAGCGCCACGTTGCAGGAGGATTTCGACAACTTTTTCGTATTCGATCTGCAACTGCGGCACGGTTTCGGCCAGTGTTGCGGCGACCTGATGCAGCGACAGCACAGTCTGTTCGCTGGAGAGAATCGCGTCGGTGTTTTTCAGCAGGCGTTCCCAGTCGAGCTGCACGGCGCGCATTTCCGGGCGCACGGTCGACGGCGCGGGCGGCAGGCCAGTGGCCGGGTCACCCTTTTTCAGGTAACCCCAGCGCTGGGCGAAATCATTGCGCGCATCGCTGAGCAACTTGAACGCGGCAGCCTTGCCGGCGGCGGCTTCGGTGGCGTTCTTGGCAATGCGTTGCGACAGCACGCGCAGCTCACCGGCATGGCCGATGTACTGTTTGTCGTAGTTCGCCTGGGTGTTGAGGTAAGCGAAGTTGGCAAACAGCAGCATGATGAACACGATCAGTGCGATGAACAGCACGATGATCTGCGAGCGACTGCGCGATCCTTCCGCCGGCTTGCCTGTTTTTGCTTTTGTCATCGGTCCTCGCCCTTAACCCACATCTTTCAAACCTGCTGCAATCCCTGTGGGAGCGAGCCTGCTCGCGAAAGCGCTGGGTCAGCCAATATTTATCTTGCCTGACACGCCCTCTTCGCGAGCAGGCTCGCTCCCACAGGGACGGTGTTGAATCTGTTATACCGCGACACTCATGAACACCGGGGACTTCGCCAGCGCAAACAGACTGAACACCCGCCAGTTCTGCTCGCGCCGGAAATAGCCTTTGACGAACTCGGCCTTGGAGCCTTGGCGTTTGCTGATCGATACGGGTTCAAAACTGTTCTGCTCGAAGTGCTGCAAACCGATGACCTCGTCGACCATCAACCCGGCAAACACCTCCCCATGCTCCACCACCAGCACCCGCCGTTGCTTGCGCAATGGCGACAGCTCATGCCCGAAGAAACCGCACAGGTCCATGATCGGCAGCAACCGCCCCCGCAGGTTAGCCACACCTTTGACCCACGGCTTGACCCCGGGCAACTGCGTGAAGCGCGGTTCGTGCAGCACTTCGCTGACTTCGCCCATCGGCGCGACGTACCAGTGCTCGCCGAGGCGAAAACCGATGCCGCTCCAGCGATCCTGGCGCGCGGCCTGCGACGGCAGGTCGGCCGCCAGCAAGCGGCAGCGCTGGTCAATCTGCCAGAGCAGTTCGAACGCGGTCAGCGATTCGCTCATGGTCGCGCAATCAGCCTTTGAGCACGTTGTTCAGGGTTTTGATCAGGGTGTCTTCGTCGACCGGTTTGGTCAGGTAGTCCTTGGCGCCCTGGCGGGTGCCCCAGACCTTGTCGGTTTCCTGATCCTTGGTGGTGATGATGATCACCGGGATATGCCCGGTTTCCGGGTCTTTGGTCAACTGACGGGTTGCCTGGAAACCATTGAGGCCGGGCATGACGATGTCCATCAGCACGGCATCGGGTTTTTCCTGGCGGGCCAGTGCGACACCGTCGGCGCCATTTTCGGCTTTGAGCACTTCGTGACCGTGCTTTTCGAGCATGCCGGTCAGTTTGTACATTTCAGTCGGCGAATCATCGACGATCAGGATACGTGCCATGGTTTTCCCCATTTTTCTTGTCGACTCCCGGCCCGCTGGCCGAGCGTCACTGTACGTGTCTTACTGCGGCAAAACGGCGGCGAAGCCCGGAACATGGGCTTGAATCGCGTTGAGCAGTTCTTCCTTGCTGAAAGGCTTGGTCAAAAATTGATCGGAACCGACTATCCGCCCCTTGGCCTTGTCGAACAGCCCGTCCCTGGACGACAGCATGATCACCGGTGTCGCCTTGAACGCGCTGTTGTTCTTGATTAAAGCGCAGGTCTGATAACCATCCAGACGCGGCATCATGATGTCGACAAAAATGATTCCGGGATGGTTGTCGGCGATCTTCGCCAGTGCGTCGAAACCGTCGATCGCCGTGATGACTTCACAACCCACATTTTTCAACAAGGTTTCGGCGGTGCGTCGAATCGTTTTCGAGTCGTCGATCACCATGACCTTCAAGGCGCTGGACTGCTGTTCCATAAGGGGGCTCTACCGTCGCCTTTGCGAATCAAATTGTCCGTTTTGCGATGAGTAATGGCTGGAAACCCTTGATGCTCAAGGGCCAGCACGCTATGCCAGCCTTTTTAGCACAGTCTCCAGATGCAATCTATCGACGGGTTTTTCCTTGACCGAAAACCCTGCCAGCGCCACTCTGGCGGCACTTTTTCAATACCGATCCGGTAGCCAATTTTCGAGGAAAACCCAATGAGCGTTCGCGTCGGGATTGTCATGGACCCTATCGCCAGCATCTCCTATAAAAAGGATAGCTCGCTGGCCATGCTGCTGGCCGCGCAGAAGCGCGGCTGGGAACTGTTCTATATGGAGCAGCGCGACCTGTATCAGGCCGAAGGTCAGGCACGCGGGCGGATGAAACCGCTGAAAGTCTTCGCCAACCCGGAAAAATGGTTCGAACTGGACGCCGAACAGGACAACCTGCTGAGCGATCTGGACGTGATCCTGATGCGCAAGGATCCGCCGTTCGACATGGAGTTCGTCTACTCCACCTACCTGCTCGAGCAAGCCGAAACCGCCGGCGTGCTGGTGGTGAACAAGCCGCAGAGCCTGCGCGACTGCAATGAAAAGCTGTTCGCCACGCTGTTCCCGCAGTGCACACCGCCGACCATCGTCAGCCGTCGCGCCGATGTACTGCGTGAATTCGCCGCGAAACACGGCGACGTGATCCTCAAACCGCTGGATGGCATGGGCGGTACTTCGATCTTCCGTCATCGCGCCGGTGATCCAAACCTGTCGGTGATTCTCGAAACCCTGACCGCCCTCGGTGGCCAGCAGATCATGGGCCAGGCCTACCTGCCGGCAATCAAGGACGGCGACAAGCGCATCCTGATGATCGACGGCGAGCCGGTGGATTATTGCCTCGCGCGGATTCCGGCGCAGGGCGAAACCCGTGGCAACCTCGCCGCCGGTGGCCGTGGTGAAGCCCGTCCGCTGACCGACAAGGATCGCTGGATCGCCGCTCAGGTCGGCCCGACCCTGCGTGAAAAAGGCCTGCTGTTCGTCGGTCTCGATGTGATCGGCGAGAATCTCACCGAAATCAACGTCACCAGCCCGACCTGCATCCGTGAAATCGACAACGCGTTTGGCACTGACATCGGCGGCATGTTGATGGACGCGATCGACAAGAAGCTGCAAGCCGCCGGCAAAAAGCCACAAGCTTGACGTGTGTCACATGCAGTCTGTCGCTTGAAGCGTGAAGCCCAAGGCGTGAAACCAACATTGCGTTATCATGCGCAGCCTCTGAAAAACGCGATGTTGGTTTTCTTGTCATGACTCTCCCGTCCGATCTGCCCGCAGAACTCGCCCATCGTGGCGTGCGCCCGGCTGATCGCCTCGGATTTACCCTGTTTCTTGCGGCGCTGATTCACTTGGCGCTGCTGCTGGGCGTCGGCTTCACCATGGTCGAGCCCAAGCAAATCAGCAAAACCCTGGAAATCACCCTCGCCACTTTCAAGAGCGAAAAGAAGCCGGAGAAGGCTGATTTTCTCGCGCAGGAACATCAGGAAGGCAGCGGCACGCTGGACAAGAAGGCGATTCCGAAGACCACAGAGGTCGCGCCGTTCCAGGACAATCAGGTGAAAAAGGTGACTCCGCCTCCGGCCGCCAAACCGGAAGTGCAGGAGGCCGCGCCCAAGGCTGCGTTGACCACCGTTGCGCCAAAGCCGAAAAAGGCGCCGACCAAGAAAGAAGAAACCAAAACCGAAGTCAAACCGACGGTCGACGCGCCAGAGTTCGACAGCTCGCAGCTGTCCAGCGACATTGCCAGCCTCGAAGCGGAGCTGGCCAAGGAACAACAGCTCTACGCCAAGCGCCCGCGCATTCACCGCTTGAGCGCGGCCTCGACCATGCGCGACAAGGGCGCCTGGTACAAGGACGACTGGCGCAAGAAGGTCGAGCGTATCGGCAACCTCAATTACCCCGAAGAAGCACGTCGCAAGCAGATCTACGGCAATTTGCGCCTGATGGTGTCGATCAACCGCGATGGTTCGCTGTATGAAGTGCTGGTCCTGGAGTCGTCGGGCCAGCCGTTGCTGGATCAGGCGGCGCAGCGCATCGTGCGTCTGGCGGCGCCGTTTGCCCCGTTTACCGGGGACTTGTCGGATATCGACCGACTGGAAATCATCCGCACCTGGAAATTCGCCCGGGGCGACAAACTCTCGAGCAACTGAATATGATTGGAAGGGCTCTTGTGGCGAGGGAGCTTGCTCCCGCTGGGCTGCGAAGCGGCCCCCTGCTTTTTCCAGACCCACCGCGTTATCAGGTTTTACGACTGCTGCGCAGCCGAGCGGGAGCAAGCTCCCTCGCCACAGAGGTCCAGTGAAGACCATCTGCAATACATCTCCAGCTTGTCAGTTCGCCCCTCGAACGCCACACTAGCGCACATGAAAAACGTCAGCCCCAGCTACCTCAAGCATCAATTCCTGATCGCCATGCCACACATGGCCGACCCGAACTTTGCCCACACCTTGACCTACATCGTCGAGCACACGGCCAATGGCGCCATGGGGCTGGTGGTCAATCGACCGCAAGAGCTGAATCTGGCTGACATTCTTGAGCAACTGCGCCCGGACATCGATCCGCCGGCGCTCTGCCAGCATGTGCCGATTTTCATTGGCGGCCCGGTGCAGACCGACCGCGGTTTTGTCCTGCACCCGGCGGGCAAGACCTTCCAGGCCACCGCGCAACTGGACGGCGATCTGGCCCTGTCGACCTCGCAGGACGTGCTGTTCGCCATCGCTGACGGTGTCGGCCCGGCGAAAAGCCTGATTGCCCTCGGCTACGCCGGTTGGGAAGCCGGGCAACTGGAAGCGGAAATGGCCGACAATGCGTGGCTGACCTGCCCGTACGACGCCGACATCCTGTTCAACACCAGCAGCGAACTGCGTCTGGAAGCAGCGGCCAGACATCTGGGGATCAACCTCAGCCTGCTGACCAGCCAGGCGGGGCACGCCTGATGGCCCTGCGCCTGATTCTCGGTTTCGACTACGGCACCAAACAGATCGGCGTTGCCGTCGGTCAGGTGATCACCGGCCAGGCCCGCGAACTGTGCACCCTGAAAGCACAGAATGGCGTGCCGGACTGGAATCAGGTCGAAGCGCTGTTCAAGGAATGGAAGCCCGACGCCGTCGTCGTCGGCCTGCCGCTGAACATGGACGGCACGCCGAGCGAAATGTGCCTGCGCGCCGAGAAATTCGCCCGCCGCCTCAATGGCCGCTTCAATGTGCCGTTCTATACCCACGACGAACGCCTCACCACCTTCGAGGCCAAGGGCGAGCGTCTGGTGCGTGGCGGGCAAAAAGGCAGTTACCGCGACAACCCGGTCGATGCCATCGCCGCCGCTCTGCTGTTGCAGGGCTGGCTCGATGAAAACACCGCACTATTTGAATCCTGACAAGCGCTTCGGCGCTTTTCTTTTGGCTAAAATCCCCAGCCACGTCCGGCAGGACGCGGCTCGGGTCAAAGAAGGAGCAACCATGAGTCTGCCCAATCCCGCCGATCTGATCAGCCAGATGGCGACACGCCTCACGGCGCACCTTGCCCAGCGTGGCATCAGCGAACCGCGCTTTATCGGCATTCGCACGGGCGGCATCTGGGTCGCGCAGGCCTTGCTCAAGGAGCTGGGCAGCGACGCACCATTGGGCACGCTGGATGTTTCCTTCTACCGCGACGACTTCAGCCAGAACGGCCTGCACCCGCAAGTACGTCCGTCCGCCCTGCCCTTCGAAATCGAAGGCCAGCATCTGGTGTTGATCGATGACGTACTGATGAGCGGCCGTACCATCCGCGCCGCGATGAACGAACTGTTCGACTACGGCCGCCCGGCCAGCGTGAGCCTGGTCTGCCTGCTCGACCTCGACGCCGGCGAGCTGCCGATCCGCCCGAACGTGGTCGGCGCGACCTTGTCGCTGGCCGCCCACGAGCGCGTGAAGCTGTCCGGCCCCGAGCCGCTGACGCTCGAACTGCAAGACTTGAACCCTTAATCCGCCCTATTGAGAGTCCCCCTCGCGATGACGCCTCTAGATACCAAGCGCCCGCTGCAGCTCAATGATCAGGGCCAGCTGCGCCACTTCCTCTCGCTCGACGGCCTGCGCCGCGACTTGCTGACGGAAATCCTCGACACTGCCGACTCGTTCCTCGAAGTCGGTGCCCGGGCGGTGAAGAAAGTCCCGTTGCTGCGCGGCAAGACCGTGTGCAACGTGTTCTTCGAAAACTCCACCCGAACCCGCACCACCTTCGAACTGGCGGCCCAGCGGCTGTCGGCGGACGTGATCACCCTGAACGTGTCGACCTCGTCGGCGAGTAAAGGTGAAACCCTGCTCGACACCCTGCGCAACCTTGAAGCCATGGCCGCTGACATGTTCGTCGTGCGCCACGGTGATTCCGGCGCCGCGCACTTCATCGCCGAACATGTTTGCCCGCAAGTGGCGATCATCAACGGCGGCGACGGCCGTCACGCCCACCCGACGCAGGGCATGCTCGACATGCTCACCATCCGCCGGCACAAGGGCAGCTTCGAAAACCTTTCGGTGGCCATCGTCGGCGACATCCTGCACTCGCGGGTTGCGCGCTCGAACATGCTCGCCCTGAAGACTCTCGGCTGCCCGGATATCCGCGTGATCGCGCCGAAAACCCTGCTGCCGATCGGCATCGAGCAATACGGCGTGAAGGTCTACACCGACATGACCGAAGGCCTGAAAGACGTCGACGTGGTGATCATGTTGCGCCTGCAGCGCGAACGCATGACCGGCGGCCTGCTGCCGAGCGAAGGCGAGTTCTACCGTTTGTTCGGCCTGACCACCGCGCGCCTGGCCGGGGCCAAACCCGATTGCATCGTCATGCACCCGGGGCCGATCAACCGTGGCGTGGAGATCGAGTCGGCGGTGGCTGACGGCCCACACTCGGTGATCCTCAATCAGGTGACCTACGGCATCGCCATCCGTATGGCCGTGCTGTCGATGGCCATGAGCGGGCAAACAGCGCAACGTCAATTCGAGCAGGAGAACGCCCAGTGAAGCTCAGCATTCTCGGCGCCCGCGTCATCGATCCAAGCAGCGGCCTGGATCAAATCACCGATATCCACGTTGAAGCCTGCAAGATCGTCGCCCTCGGCGCCGCGCCGGCCGGTTTCAGCGCAGTAGAAACCATCGACGCCAGCGGCCTTGTCGCCGCTCCTGGCCTTGTAGACCTGAATGTCGCCCTGCGCGAACCGGGCTACAGCCGTAAAGGTTCGATTGCCAGCGAAACCCGCGCGGCCGCGGCTGGCGGTGTGACCAGCCTGTGCTGCCCGCCGAAAACCAAACCGGTGCTCGACACCTCCGCCGTGGCCGAATTGATCCTCGACCGCGCCCGTGAGGCCGGCAACACCAAGGTGTTCCCGATTGGCGCACTGAGCAAAGGCCTCGACGGCGAACAGCTCGCCGAGCTGGTGGCGCTGCGTGACGCCGGTTGCGTGGCGTTCGGCAACGGTCTGGAAAGCTTCCGCAACACCCGCACCCTGTGCCGGGCGCTGGAATACGCGGCGACGTTCGATCTGACGGTGATTTTCAACTCGCAGGATCACGATCTGGCCGAAGGTGGCCTGGCCCACGAAGGCGCCGTCGCCAGTTTCCTCGGCCTGCCGGGGATTCCGGAAACGGCGGAAACCGTGGCCCTGGCCCGGGATCTGCTGCTGGTCGAACAGACCGGCGTGCGCGCGCATTTCAGCCAGTTGACCAGCGCTCGCGGCGTGGCCCTGATCGCTCAGGCGCAGGCTCGTGGCTTGAAAGTGACGGCGGATGTCGCGCTGTATCAGCTGATCCTGACCGACGAAGCGCTGATCGACTTCAGCAGCCTTTATCACGTGCAGCCGCCGCTGCGCACCCGTGCCGATCGCGATGGTCTGCGTGAAGCAGTGAAGTCCGGTGTGGTCTCGGCGATTTCCAGCCATCACCAGCCGCACGAACGTGATGCCAAACTGGCACCGTTCGGCGCGACCGAACCGGGCATCAGCAGTGTTGAACTGCTGCTGCCTCTGGCGATGACGCTGGTGGAGGATGGTTTGCTTGACTTGCCGACCTTGCTGGCACGTTTGAGCGCAGGTCCTGCGGAGGCACTGCGTCTGCCGGCCGGGAAACTGGCGGTGGGCGGTGCGGCGGATATCGTGCTGTTCGACCCGAAGGCTTCGACGGTGGCGGGTGAAGGCTGGTTGTCGAAAGGCGAGAACTGCCCGTTCCTGGGGCACAGTTTGCCGGGTGTGGTTCGCTATACCCTGGTGGATGGGCGGATCAGCCACCAGGCTTGATATCGGGTTGCCCCAATCGCTGGCAAGCCAGCTCCCACAGGTTCTGTGTTCACCACTAATCCCTGTGGGAGCTGGCTTGCCAGCGATGGCTTACTGGAAGGCGCCTCTGCCTTCGGCGTTGCGCACCGAGACTTGATCGTTCAGCGTCCAGAAGTCATACAGCACGCCAATAAAGAATAATCCGCCCGTCAGCAGGTAGATCAGCCCGCTGATCCATTTCCCCTGGTACATCCGGTGCACGCCGAGCGCACCGAGAAAGGTCAGCAGAATCCACGCCACGTTGTATTCGATCGGCCCATCGGCAAAACGCAGATCAGCCTCGCGATCCATTGCCGGGATCAGGAACACGTCGATCAGCCATCCGATTCCCAGCAATCCAAAGGTGAAGAACCAGATCGTCCCGGTCACCGGTTTGCCGTAATAAAAGCGGTGAGCACCGGTGAATCCGAAGATCCACAGCAGGTAACCGATCAATTTACTGTGGGTATCTTTTTCCTTCACTCGGGGTAGCCGATAGCTGTTCATGAAGACCTCATTGCACTCGATAGATAAATATTCTTGAATTCTTTGTGACTTTTTTACAGGTAGCCGACGTATGGCAAATGTTACCGTTGCTACCTTCAAAGCCTTGTAGCACAGGACTTCTGTCCGACAATCGCGTCAATTTGCCGCTTATTTGGTTCCGTTGCCTCCAGAGTCAATCGACCAACGGCCTCGGAAGGGACAAAAAAGCTGTTATAAAGTTGCGCGCTATCACTGAAGAGCCACGCCTAATGCGACCATTTTTCAAGACATGGCTAACCATCTGCCTATTAATGCCACTGGCCGCCCACGCCACCAATCGTGAGCAACGTCTTCCCAACGTTAACGGTTTCACCCCTAAATCCCATGCTTCTGCTCCATCGAGCAAAAGCAAGCAAAGCAAAGTCACCACGCTGAGCAGCAAGAGCCACGGCAAGCTGGTACCGCCGATGGCCAACAAGGAAAGCAGTAACGTCCTTAGCCGCGCAGTCAACGTCCTCGGTACGCCATACCGTTGGGGCGGCAGTAGCCCAAGTAAAGGTTTCGATTGCAGCGGTCTGGTGAAATACGCGTTCAACGACGCCACATTCGACCTGCCGCGCACGTCCAATGCAATGGCCAGCGGCCACGGCGAGAAAGTCGAACGCAAGGACTTGAAGCCCGGCGACCTGATTTTCTTCAACATCAAGAGCCGTCGGGTCAATCATGTTGCCATCTACCTGGGCAACGACCGCTTCATCCATGCGCCGCGTCGTGGCAAGTCGGTGAGCATCGATACGCTGAACAAGCCGTATTGGGAAAAGCATTACGTGGTTGCCAAGCGTGTGCTGCCGAAAGAACCTGCCGGCAAGCAGCTGCGCGTAGTTCAACGCTAAGACAATCACCTGTGGCGAGGGAGCTTGCTCCCGCTTGAGTGCGCAGCGCTCACAAGCTTTTGGGGCCGCTGCGCAGCCAGCGGGAGCAAGCTCCCTCGCCACAAATTTGCATTCCAACCTTCAGAAATTATCCGGCGTACGCGCCTTCTCCCGCGCATGCTCGCGACTGATCAAGCCTTTGGTCACCAGGTCTTTCAGGCACATATCAAGTGTCTGCATCCCCAACGCCCCGCCGGTCTGAATCGCCGAATACATCTGCGCCACCTTGTCTTCGCGGATCAGGTTACGGATCGCCGACGTCCCCAGCATGATCTCGTGCGCCGCCACGCGGCCGCCGCCGATCTTCTTGATCAGCGTCTGCGACACCACCGCCAGCAACGACTCCGACAACATCGAACGCACCATCGACTTCTCGTCGCCGGGAAACACATCCACCACGCGGTCGATGGTTTTCGCCGCCGAGGTGGTGTGCAGCGTGCCGAACACCAGATGCCCGGTTTCGGCGGCGGTCAGGGCCAGTCGAATGGTTTCCAGATCGCGCATTTCGCCCACCAGAATCACATCCGGGTCCTCACGCAGGGCCGAGCGCAACGCCGTGGCGAAGCTGCGGGTATCGCGATGGACTTCGCGCTGGTTGATCAGGCATTTGCGCGATTCGTGAACGAACTCAATGGGGTCCTCGATGGTGAGGATGTGGTGATGGCGGTGGCTGTTGAGGTAATCGATCATCGCCGCCAGCGTGGTCGACTTTCCGGAACCGGTCGGCCCGGTGACCAGTACCAGCCCGCGCGGGGCATCGGTGATCTTGCGAAAGACGTCGCCCATGGCGAGGTCTTCCATGCTCAGGACCTTCGACGGAATGGTGCGGAACACTGCGCCGGCGCCACGGTTCTGGTTGAAGGCGTTGACCCGGAAACGTGCAACACCGGGGACTTCGAAGGAAAAATCCGTTTCCAGGTGTTTCTCGAAGTCGACCCGCTGGGTGTCGTTCATGATGTCGTAGATCAATTCGTGCACTTGCTTGTGATCCAGCGCCGGCAGATTGATCCGCCGCACATCGCCATCGACGCGGATCATCGGCGGCAGACCGGCCGACAGGTGCAGGTCGGAAGCGCCTTGTTTGGCGCTGAAGGCCAGCAGTTCAGTGATATCCATAGCGCTCCTCAATTCCAGTAGAATGCCGCGAACCTTCAGACCGCCGGCGCCTCTTGATGTCCACGATAGCAGACAACATTTTCCACGTTGGTTCGCGCATCCAGACCGCGACCCAAGCCGCACACCGTCCTGAAAACAGCGTCCAGTTGCTCGCCGTGAGCAAGACCAAACCCGCCGAAGCACTGCGCGAAGCGTATGCCGCCGGCCTGCGCGACTTTGGCGAGAACTACCTGCAGGAAGCCTTGGGCAAACAGCTCGAACTGGCCGACCTGCCCTTGATCTGGCACTTCATCGGCCCCATTCAATCGAACAAGACTCGAGCCATTGCCGAGCATTTCGACTGGGTACATTCCGTGGATCGCCTGAAAATTGCCCAACGCCTGTCCGAACAACGTCCGGCAGAACTGCCGCCGCTGAACATCTGCATTCAGGTCAACGTCAGCGGCGAAGCCAGCAAATCCGGTTGTACGCCGGCTGATCTGCCAGCGCTGGCCACCGCGATCAGCGCACTGCCGCGCCTGAAACTGCGCGGATTGATGGCGATTCCCGAGCCGACCGAAGATCGCGCCGAACAGGACGCCGCATTCGCTGCCGTACAGAAGTTGCAGGCCAGCCTCGATCTGCCGCTCGACACATTGTCCATGGGCATGAGCCACGACCTCGAGTCGGCCATTGCCCAAGGCGCCACCTGGGTTCGTATCGGTACGGCCCTGTTTGGCGCCAGAGATTATTCCCAGTCTTGAACGTTTCCAGATAAGGACCACACATGAGCAACACACGTATTGCGTTTATCGGTGCGGGCAACATGGCGGCCAGCCTGATTGGCGGCCTGCGCGCCAAGGGTCTGGAAGCCGCGCAGATCCGCGCCAGCGATCCGGGCGAGGAAACCCGCGCCAAGGTCAGCGCCGAACACGGTATTGAAACCTTTGCCGACAATGCTCGGGCCATCGATGGCGTCGACGTGATCGTGCTGGCAGTCAAACCGCAAGCCATGAAAGCCGTGTGCGAAGCGATTCGCCCGAGCCTGAAGCCGAATCAACTGGTGGTCTCGATTGCCGCCGGCATCACCTGCGCCAGCATGACCGCATGGCTTGGCGAGCAACCGATCGTGCGCTGCATGCCGAACACCCCGGCGCTGCTGCGTCAGGGCGTCAGCGGCCTCTACGCCACCAGTGAAGTGACCGCCGAGCAGCGTCAGCAAGCCGAAGAGCTGTTGTCTGCCGTCGGCATCGCGCTGTGGCTGAACGAAGAACAGCAACTGGACGCCGTGACGGCGGTCTCCGGCTCCGGCCCGGCGTACTTCTTCCTGCTGATCGAAGCCATGACCGCGGCTGGCGTGAAACTCGGCCTGCCGCAAGACATCGCTGAACAACTGACCCTGCAAACCGCCCTCGGCGCCGCGCACATGGCGGTTTCCAGCGATGTCGATGCCGCCGAACTGCGCCGCCGCGTGACCTCGCCAAATGGCACCACAGAAGCGGCAATCAAATCATTCCAGACCAATGGCTTCGAAGCCCTGGTCGAAACCGCACTCGGCGCCGCCGCGCACCGCTCGGCCGAAATGGCCGAACAACTGGGCAAATAAGGAGCCTTACATGATTGGATTGAACACCGTAGCGGTTTACGTGCTGCAAACCCTCGGCAGTCTGTACCTGCTGATCGTACTGCTGCGCTTCGTGCTGCAACTGGTACGGGCCAACTTCTACAACCCGCTGTGCCAGTTCATCGTCAAGGCCACCCAGCCGCTGCTCAAGCCACTGCGCCGGATCATCCCGAGCCTGTTCGGCCTCGACATGTCGTCGCTGGTGCTGGCGATCCTGGTGCAACTGGCGCTGATGGCGCTGACCCTGCTGCTGACTTACGGCACCACCGGCAACCCGCTGCAACTGTTTATCTGGTCGATCATCGGCGTGACCGCGCTGTTCCTGAAGATTTTCTTCTTCGCCCTGATCATCAGCGTGATTCTCTCGTGGGTCGCTCCGGGCAGCCACAATCCGGGGGCTGAACTGGTCAACCAGATCTGCGAACCGGCCCTGGCGCCGTTCCGCCGTTTTCTGCCGAGCATGGGCGGTCTGGACCTGTCGCCGATCTTCGCCTTCCTCGCGTTGAAGCTGATCGACATGCTGGTGATCAACAATCTGGCGGTGATGACGATGATGCCGGAAATCCTGCGCCTGCTGATGTGAGCTGGTTTCGCTGGGACGGTGACGACTTGATCCTCGAGTGTCACCTGCAACCGGCAGCCCGCAGCGATGATTTCTGCGGGCTGCACGGTGATCGCTTGAAGATTCGCCTGACCGCGCCGCCGGTCGAGGGCAAGGCCAATGCCTATCTGATGGGCTTTTTGGCCAAGGCGTTTGGGGTTTCCAAGAGTCAGGTCAGTTTGCTCAGTGGCGAGTTGAACCGGCAGAAGCGGGTGAAAATCTGCTCGCCGAAGAAGCTGCCGAATTTGCCTGATCTGGTGCGCCCCTGATCAAGCAGTGCAGTACTTGTGGCGAGGGGATTTATCCCCGATGGGTGGCGAAGCCGCCCCTTGCTTTCTTCCAGCCAGTCCGCGTCAGCAGGTTTTGCGACTGCTGCGCAGCCGATCGGGGATAAATCCCCTCGCCACAGGGGTTGTGTTGAATGAACGATCAGGCCTGATCGTTGCTTGCCGCTAACCCCCACGGTCTTTAGACTTACGCCTCATTTCAACGAGAGCAGGGTCGATGCCAGCTGCCTTTCCCCCCGATTCTGTTGGTCTGGTGACGCCGCAAACGGCGCACTTCAGCGAACCGCTGGCCTTGGCCTGTGGCCGTTCGCTGCCCGCCTATGACCTGATCTACGAAACCTACGGCACGCTGAACGCACAGGCGAGCAACGCCGTGCTGATCTGCCACGCCTTGTCCGGCCACCACCACGCCGCCGGTTATCACAGCCCCGACGACCGCAAACCCGGTTGGTGGGACAGCTGCATCGGTCCCGGCAAGCCCATCGACACCAACAAGTTCTTCGTGGTCAGCCTGAATAATCTGGGCGGCTGCAACGGCTCCACCGGCCCGAGCAGCATCAACCCGGAGACCGGCAAGCCGTTCGGCGCTGACTTCCCGGTACTCACCGTGGAAGACTGGGTGCACAGTCAGGCGCGTCTGGCCGACCTGCTCGGAATCGGTCAATGGGCAGCAGTGATTGGCGGCAGCCTCGGTGGCATGCAGGCATTGCAGTGGACCATCACGTATCCGGATCGCGTCCGTCACTGCCTGGCCATCGCCTCGGCGCCAAAACTGTCGGCACAGAACATCGCTTTCAACGAAGTGGCGCGTCAGGCGATCCTCACCGACCCGGAGTTCCACGGCGGTTCGTTCCAGGAACAGGGCGTGATCCCCAAGCGCGGCTTGATGCTGGCGCGCATGGTCGGGCACATCACCTACCTGTCCGACGACTCCATGGGCGAGAAATTCGGCCGAGGCCTGAAGAGCGAGAAGCTCAACTACGACTTCCACAGTGTCGAGTTCCAGGTCGAGAGCTATCTGCGTTACCAAGGCGAAGAGTTCTCCGGGCGCTTCGACGCCAATACCTATCTGTTGATGACCAAGGCACTGGATTACTTCGATCCGGCGGCGAACTTCGACGATAACCTGGCAAAGACCTTCGAAAACGCCACGGCGAAGTTCTGCGTGATGTCGTTCACCACCGACTGGCGCTTCTCCCCGGCCCGTTCACGCGAACTGGTCGATGCACTGATGGCGGCGCGCAAAGACGTCAGCTATCTGGAAATCGACGCGCCGCAGGGCCACGACGCCTTCCTGATTCCGATCCCGCGCTACTTGCAGGCGTTCGGCAATTACATGAACCGAATCACGTTGTGAGAAAGCCATGAGAGCTGATCTGGAAATCATCCAGGAATGGATCCCCGCCGGCAGCCGCGTCCTCGACCTCGGTTGCGGTGACGGCGAACTGCTGACCTGGCTGCGCGACAACAAACAAGTCACCGGTTATGGCCTGGAAAACGACGCCGACAACATCGCTCAATGCGTGGCCAAAGGCGTCAACGTCATCGAGCAGGACCTGGACAAGGGCCTGGGCAACTTCGCCAGCAACAGTTTCGACATCGTCGTGATGACCCAGGCCCTGCAAGCCGTGCATTACCCGGACAAGATCCTCGACGAAATGCTCCGGGTCGGCCGTCAGTGCATCATCACCTTCCCGAATTTCGGCCACTGGCGCTGCCGCTGGTATTTGGCAAGCAAGGGCCGCATGCCGGTGTCCGAGTTCCTCCCGTACACCTGGTACAACACGCCGAACATCCACTTCTGTACCTTCGAAGACTTTGAAGAACTTTGTCGCGAACGTGATGCGAAGGTCATTGATCGGCTTGCCGTGGATCAACAGCACCGTCACGGGTGGGCCAGTAAGCTATGGCCTAATCTATTAGGTGAGATTGGTATCTACCGCGTCAGCAGCCCCGTGCTGGCCGATCACAAGGTCGCGGTCTGAACCACGACTTTTCGAGGAGACGATCATGGGTCGTTTAGCGTTGTTGTTACTCACTGCCTGCCTCAGCGTCAGCGCCATGGCGGCCGACGTCATCAAGGGCGAGCGCAAGGAAACCTTTGGCGACGTGACGGTGCACTACAACACCTTCAACTCCACGTATCTGCAACCGGACATCGCCAAGGCTGCCGAGCTGATCCGCAGCAAGAATCAAGGCGTGATCAATGTCTCGGTGATCAAGGACGGCAAACCGTTGATCGCCAACGTCACCGGTACGGTCAAAGACCTGACCAGCCAGAGCGTGCCGTTGAATTTCCGCCAGATCACCGAACAGGGTGCGATCTACTACATCGCCCAATACCCGGTGGACCAGCAGGAAACCCGCACCTTTGAAATCAAGGTGCAGAACGGCGACAAGATCAACACCATCAATTTCAACCAAGAACTCTTTCCCGGCGAATGATGAACCTCAAGCAACTCGTACTGGCCAGCCATAACGCCGGCAAACTCAAAGAACTCCAGGCCATGCTCGGCGACTCGGTTCAACTGCGCTCGATTGGCGAATGGAGCAAGGTCGAGCCGGAAGAAACCGGCCTGTCGTTCGTCGAGAACGCGATCCTCAAGGCGCGCAATGCCGCACGCATTTCCGGGTTGCCGGCGCTGGCCGACGATTCCGGCCTGGCGGTGGATTTCCTCGGCGGTGCGCCGGGCATCTACTCGGCGCGGTATGCCGATGGCAAGGGCGACGCGGCGAACAATGCCAAACTGCTCGACGCCTTGAAGGATGTGCCGGAAGCCGAGCGCGGCGCGCAGTTTGTCTGCGTGCTGGCGCTGGTGCGTCACGCTGACGATCCGTTGCCGATCCTCTGCGAAGGCTTGTGGCATGGACGGATTCTGACCGCCGCCAGCGGTGAGCACGGTTTCGGTTACGACCCACTGTTCTGGGTACCGGAACGTGACGTGTCGAGCGCCGAACTGAGCCCGGCCGACAAGAACCAGATCAGCCACCGCGCCCGTGCAATGGATCTGCTGCGCCAGCGTCTGGGCTTGAAATGACCCGTGACTCTTCTGCGTCGTCGCTGATTGTCGGCGGCGCCGCCTCTTCGCCTCGGGCGCCGTTGCCGACGTTGCCGCCCCTGGCGCTGTACATCCACATCCCGTGGTGTGTGCGCAAATGCCCGTATTGCGACTTCAACTCGCACACCGCCAGCCCGGTCTTGCCGGAGCAGGAATACGTCGATGCATTGCTGGCCGATCTCGATGAAGATCTGCATGCCGTTTATGGCCGAGAAATCAGCTCGATCTTCTTCGGTGGCGGCACGCCAAGCCTGTTCAGCGCCGAGGCCCTCGGACGCTTGCTTGAAGGCGTCGAGCAGCGCATTCCGTTCGCTCACGACATCGAGATCACCCTGGAAGCCAATCCGGGCACGTTCGAGCAAGAGAAGTTCGTCGCCTACCGCAAACTTGGGATCAATCGCCTGTCGATCGGTATCCAGAGCTTCCAGCAGGAAAAGCTCAAGGCCCTCGGTCGCATCCACAACGGCGACGAAGCGGTGCGCGCGGCAGGCATGGCGCGTCAGGCCGGGTTCGATAACTTCAACCTCGACTTGATGCACGGTTTGCCGGATCAGTCGCTGGACGATGCCTTGAGCGATTTGCGCCAGGCCATCGAACTGAAGCCGACGCACATTTCCTGGTACCAACTGACGCTCGAACCGAACACGGTGTTCTGGAACCAGCCGCCCGTGCTGCCGGAAGACGACACGCTGTGGGATATTCAAGAAGCCGGGCAAGCGCTGCTGGCCGAGCACGGTTACGCGCAGTACGAAGTCTCGGCGTATGCCCAGGCGGGGCGTCCGGCACGGCATAACCTCAATTACTGGAGTTTCGGCGACTTCATCGGCATCGGCGCGGGTGCCCACGGCAAACTCAGCCATCCGGACGGGCGCATCGTGCGTACGTGGAAGACGCGTCTGCCGAAGGACTATCTCAATCCGGCGAAAAGCTTCCAGGCTGGCGAAAAAGCGCTGACCAACGACGAGATGCCGTTTGAATTCCTGATGAACGCTTTGCGCCTGACCGCCGGTGTCGAATCGCGTCTGTATCCGGAGCGCACCGGCCTGTCGCTGGACACGCTTGCCGAAGGCCGGCGCGAGGCCGAACAAAGCGGTCTGTTGCAGGTCGAACCGTCACGTCTGGCGGCCACCGAGCGCGGACAGCTGTTCCTCAACGACTTGCTGCAACAATTTCTGAACTGAGCCCAACCCTCAACTTCAGCCCCAAGGAAAAACGCATGGATTTGATACTCGACCTGCTCGCCACCGTCTCCCGCTGGAGCCGCAGCAACCTCTCGGAAATCGCCCTCGCGCTGGTTGGCTGCCTGTTGGTGCTGTTCGGCGCTGACTTCAAAGGCTGGGTCGAGCAACGCCTGGGCAGCATCGCCGGCGCCCTGCGCGTGCCACTGATGGCACTGCTCTGCCTGATCGGCAGTGGCGCAGCACTGATCTACGCGACACCGTGGGTGATCAAGGGCCTGAGCCAGTTCAACAACTACAGCCTGGCGCCGGTGCTGCTCGTGGTGCTGGTGCTGATTGGCGTAGTCGCCGACCGCCGCTGATTTCAGTACACACATAACATCTGTAGGAGCTGCGGTACGCTGCGATCTTTGGATCTGCTCTTTCAAGATCAAAAGATCGCAGCGTGCCGCAGCTCCTACATTGGATTGCGCGAAGAGACAGGGACGTTCATGAGTAAAAAACTGCTGGATGAAACAAGCAAATTTCTGAGCTTCGTTTTGCGCCACGAGCCTCAAGCCATTGGCCTTACGCTGGACTCAGAAGGCTGGGCGGATATCGAAGTGTTGATCAGCGGTGCGGCACGCGACGGTCGCACTCTCGATCGCGCACTGATCGAAACCGTTGTTGCGAGCAGCGACAAGAAGCGCTTTTCGATTTCCGCAGACGGCCAGCAGATTCGCGCCGTACAGGGTCACTCGACCCAGAGCGTGGATCTGCAATTTGAGGAAAAGCAGCCGCCGGAGACGCTATATCACGGTACGGCAACGCGCTTCATGGACTCGATCAACCAGCAAGGCTTGATCTCCGGATCGCGTCACCATGTGCATCTCTCGCAAGAAACCACCACCGCCTCAGCCGTAGGGCAACGTTACGGCACTGTGGTGATCCTGAAAGTCGCGGCACGGCAGATGCAGGAACAGGGCTTCAAGTTCTATCAGGCAGAAAACGGTGTCTGGCTGACAGAGAAAGTACCGGTGCGCTTCATCTCTACCCTGTAACTTCTCGAACACCCAAAACAACTGTAGGAGTGAGCCTGCTCGCGATAGCGGACTGACATTCAACCTATTCGGTGACTGTCAGTCCGCTATCGCGAGCAGGCTCACTCCTACATTTTTTATCGCGTGATGCTTAAGCGAGTTTTTCGAACTTCAGGTCCCAGACGCCATGCCCAAGACGTTCGCCGCGGCGTTCGAACTTGGTGATCGGGCGCTCGGCCGGGCGCGGTACGCACTTGCCGTCTTCGGCGAGGTTGCGGTAGCCCGGGGCGACATTCATCACTTCCAGCATGTATTCGGCGTACGGTTCCCAGTCGGTGGCCATGTGCAGAATGCCGCCGACTTTCAACTTGCTGCGCACCAGTTCAGCAAATGAGGCCTGAACGATACGACGCTTGTGATGACGGCTCTTGTGCCACGGATCCGGGAAAAACAGCATCAGGCGATCGAGGCTGTTGTCGGCGATGCAGCGGTTGAGCACTTCGATCGCGTCGCAATCGTAGACCCGCAGGTTGGTCAGGCCCTGAGTCAGCACGCCATTGAGCAGCGCGCCGACACCCGGACGGTGAACTTCAACGCCGATGAAATCCTGCTCCGGTGCCGCCGCCGCCATTTCCAGCAGCGAGTGACCCATGCCGAAACCGATCTCCAGCGAGCGCGGTGCCGAACGGCCAAAAACCTGATCGTAATCCACTGGCGCATCAGCCAGCGGCAACACGAACTTGGGTGCGCCCTGATCCAGACCGCGTTGCTGGCCTTCGGTCATGCGCCCGGCGCGCATCACGAAACTCTTGATGCGGCGGTGTTGGCGCTCGTCGCCTTCTTCCGTCTGGATAGGCGTGTCGTTCGATTCAGTCATCAATGGCTCTTACTTGATCAGACCATCCAGCGGCGAAGAGGCGCTGGCATAGAGTTTTTTCGGCATGCGGCCGGCGAGATAGGCCAGACGGCCCGCGACGATCGCGTGTTGCATGGCTTGCGCCATCATCACCGGATTACCGGCGTGGGCGATGGCCGAGTTCATCAGTACGGCATCGCAGCCCAGTTCCATGGCGATGGTGGCGTCGGAAGCAGTGCCGACACCGGCATCGACCAGCACCGGGATCTTGGCTTCTTCAAGAATGATCTGCAGGTTGTACGGATTGCAGATCCCCAGACCCGAGCCGATCAGACCGGCCAGCGGCATGACCGCGATGCAGCCGATTTCCGCCAGTTGCCGGGCGATGATCGGGTCATCACTGGTGTAAACCATCACGTCGAAACCTTCCTTGACCAGCGTTTCGGCGGCCTTGAGGGTTTCGATCACGTTGGGGAACAGGGTTTTCTGGTCGGCCAGCACTTCCAGCTTCACCAGGTTGTGGCCGTCGAGCAGCTCACGAGCCAGACGGCAGGTGCGCACGGCTTCGATGGCGTCGTAGCAGCCGGCGGTGTTTGGCAGGAAGGTGTAGCGATCCGGCGACAGCACGTCGAGCAGGTTCGGTTCGCCCTCGATCTGGCCGAGGTTGGTGCGGCGCACGGCGAAAGTGACGATCTCGGCACCCGAGGCTTCGATGGCCTGACGGGTTTCTTCCATGTCACGGTACTTGCCGGTACCGACCAGCAAACGCGACTGGTAAGTACGACCGGCCAAGACGAAAGGCTTGTCGCTACGAACGATGCTCATGGGGAATCCTCTTGAGGGGTGAGGGTCTTGCAGAATTCTGTGCCCTTGCAGGCCGGGCGACTAGCCGCCACCGATGGCGTGCACGACTTCGACGTTGTCGCCGTCGTTGAGCGTGGTGTCGGCATGCTGGCTGCGCGGGACGATATCCAGATTGAGTTCGACTGCTACCCGGCGTCCGGTCAGTTCCAGACGGGTAATCAGGGCCGCAACGGTTTCACCGTCGGGCAGTTCAAGGGATTCGCCGTTCAATTGAATGCGCATGCGTAACGCCGCCATCATTTTTAGGGGCTGGCATTCTAGCCCGATCATGACCTAAAGGTCAGCACCAAGCGTCAAGCGGTTAGCTGCAAGCGCCAGGCGGCGAGCCCCAGGCACAGCCAGCCAATCAGGAATGCCAGGCCGCCGAACGGGGTGATGATGCCGAGCTTGCTGATACCGGTGGTGGTCAGTACATACAGGCTGCCGGAGAACAGCAGAATTCCGATGGCGAACGAAATGCCGGCCCAAGTGACCAGTCGCCCCTGAATCTGTGTAGCCAGCAATGCGACGCCGAACAGCGCCAGGGTGTGCACCAATTGATAGGTGACGCCGGTGTGGAAAATCGCCAGATACTCGGGCGTGAGGCGGCTTTTCAAACCGTGAGCGGCGAACGCACCCAAGGCAACACCAGTAAAACCGAAGAAAGCGGCCAGCATCAAAAAGCCACGCAGCATGAAGAACTCCAGTCAGACGCAATCGGCAGGGTCTGTATAATGGCCCGCTCCACCGGTTCGGCCAAGCCATCTCTATGCTGCGTTCAATTTTTCGTCGCCTCACGAAGGCCCTGCTCTGGTTCGCGGGTGGCAGCGTATTGCTGGTCCTGGTGTTTCGTTTCGTGCCGCCGCCGGGAACGGCGCTGATGGTCGAACGCAAGATTGAATCCTGGGTCGACGGCGAACCGATCGACCTGCAACGGACATGGAAACCGTGGGATGAGATCTCCGATGACCTCAAAGTGGCCGTCATGGCCGGCGAGGATCAGAAGTTTCCCGAGCATTGGGGGTTTGATTTCGGCGCCATCCAGGCCGCGCTGGCGCACAACGAACTGGGCGGTTCGATCCGGGGCGCCAGCACATTGAGCCAGCAAGTGTCGAAGAACCTGTTTCTGTGGGCTGGCCGCAGTTATCTGCGCAAAGGCCTGGAGGCATGGTTTACCGCGCTGATCGAAGTGTTTTGGCCCAAGCAGCGGATTCTTGAGGTCTATCTGAACAGCGTCGAGTGGGATGACGGAGTGTTTGGCGCTGAAGCAGCGGCCCGCCACCACTTTGGCGTGAGCGCCAAGTCACTTTCACGGCAGCAGGCGAGCTATCTGGCGGCCGTTCTACCTAACCCGCGCGTATGGAGTGCGAGCCATCCGACGGCTTACGTGTCGCGCCGGGCGGGGTGGATTCGCCAGCAGATGAGCCAGTTGGGCGGGGATAGTTATCTGCTGGGGCTCAACGATTCGCGCCGGGCACCTTGGGCGCAATAATTTGAAACGCAGTAGATCCCTGTAGGAGTGAGCCTGCTCGCGATAGCGGTTTGCCTGCCACATTTGTGGTGACAGACCTGACGCTATCGCGAGCAGGCTCACTCCTACAGGGGTTGTGGTGAATCACAAATGAAAACGCCCCGATCATCGCTGATCGGGGCGTTTTTTATTGTCTGAGCGCCGGTTATGCGGCGATCGACAACTTGAGCTTGTTCATCGCGCTCTTTTCGAGCTGACGAATACGCTCGGCCGACACGTTGTACTTCTGCGCCAGGTCGTGCAGCGTGGCTTTCTCTTCTGCCAGCCAGCGCTGGTAGAGGATGTCACGGCTACGTTCGTCCAGCACTTCCAGCGCTTCGTGCAGGTTGTGGTTGGAGTTGTCGCTCCAGTCCGCATCCTCCAGTTGACGCGCCGGGTCGTACCGGTGGTCTTCCAGATAGTTGGCCGGCGACTGGAAAGCACTGTCGTCGTCCGCTTCCGCAGCCGGGTCGAAGGCCATGTCATGGCCGGTCAGGCGACTTTCCATCTCGCGCACTTCCCGCGGCTCGACGCCGAGGCTTTCCGCCACACGGTGGACTTCCTCGTTGTTCAGCCACGCCAGGCGTTTCTTCTGGCTGCGCAGGTTGAAGAACAGCTTGCGCTGGGCCTTGGTGGTCGCGACTTTCACAATGCGCCAGTTGCGCAGGATGAACTCGTGAATTTCCGCCTTGATCCAGTGCACAGCGAACGACACCAGACGCACACCCATTTCCGGGTTGAAGCGTTTGACAGCCTTCATCAGGCCGACGTTACCTTCCTGGATCAGGTCAGCCTGAGCCAGACCGTAGCCGGAATAGCTACGGGCAATGTGTACGACAAAACGCAGGTGGGCGAGCACCATCTGCCGAGCCGCCCCCAAATCCTGCTCATAGTAGAGACTCTCGGCCAGTTCACGCTCCTGCTCCGGCGTCAGCAATGGAATGCTGTTGACGGTGTGCACATAAGCTTCCAGGTTCGCACCCGGAACCAACGCGTACGCAGGTTGCAAAGAATTGGTCATACGAAAAAACCTCCCACTTACATACTCGTGCCTCTCGGCACTGCGAAAAATTGACCGGGAATTCAAGTACAAGTTCCCAAAAAAACCGCAAGGCCAATCACGCGCAAAAAAGATTCTACTTCGGCGCCAGCTCCCTGAGATGACGTGCGACTGCAATCCATGCACCGATATAACCCAACAGCACCGCGCCAAGCAAGAGCGACAGACCGTCGGCAACTGGCACTCCGGCCAGCGCGAAATCACTGCCGTACAAGCCGGCCAGTCCAACCACCGCGTCGTTCAGCCAGTTCAGGCCGAACGCCAATACTCCCCAGGACAACAGCCCCGCACCGAAACCGTACAACGCGCCCATATAAAGGAAGGGACGCCGCACATAGCTGTCAGTGCCGCCGACGAGTTTAATCACTTCTATCTCGGTGCGGCGGTTTTCAATATGAAGACGAATGGTATTGCCTATCACCAAAAGTAATGCAGAAACCAGCAGCACTGTCAGACCGAAGACAAAACGATCGCCAAGCTTGAGGATGGCGGCCAGACGCTCGACCCAGACTAGATCAAGTTGTGCCTGTTGTACCTTGGGCAGCTCGGAAAGTTTTTGTCTTAATGCTTCCAGCGTCGACTTGTCGACCTCGTTCGGCGTGACCAGTACCACGCCCGGCAGCGGGTTTTCCGGCAGCTCGCGCAGGGCTTCGCCCAGGCCGGACTGCTGCTGGAATTCTTCCAGCGCCTGATCGCGGCCGACATATTCAGCATCAGCTACGCCGGGCATGCCTTTGATCTGCTCGCGCAACGACTCGCCCTGCTCCGGGCTTGCATCGAGTTGCAGGTACAGCGAAATCTGCGCGGCACGCTGCCACGATCCGCCGAGACGCTCGACGTTGTTAAGCAGCAGTGACAAGCCCATCGGCAGGCTCAGCGCAACCGCCATCACCATGCACGTAAAGAAGCTGCCGATCGGCTGTTTACCGAGTCGGCGCAGGCTGTCGAGCAGGCTGGCGCGATGGCTTTCGATCCAGGCACGCAATAGCGTGGCGAAATCCGGACCATCGTCATCGTCGTGTTTTTTCTTCTTTGGCGGCTGCGGATCGGCGGCTTTCGGGGCCACACGCTCGGAAACCTTGGGGCTACGTGTTGCGCTCATTCCCCTGCCTCCCCGTCGCCAATCAATCGGCCGCGTTGCAGGGTCAGCATGCGGTGACGCATGCGTGCGATCAGCGCCAGGTCGTGACTGGCGATCAGCACACTGGTGCCTAGACGGTTGATGTCCTCGAACACGCCCATGATCTCGGCCGCCAGACGCGGGTCGAGGTTACCGGTCGGTTCATCCGCCAGCAGCAAGGCCGGGCGGTGAACGATGGCGCGGGCGATGCCGACACGCTGTTGCTGACCGGTGGACAGGTCGCCCGGGTACAGATCGGTTTTGTCCGACAGCGCCACACGCTCCAGCGCCGAATCGACACGCTTGGCGATTTCAGCCTTGGACAGCCCGAGAATCTGCAACGGCAACGCGACGTTGTTAAACACCGTGCGATCAAACAGCAACTGGTGGTTCTGGAACACCACGCCGATCTGCCGACGCAGGAACGGAATCTGCGCGTTGCTGATGGTGCTCAGGTCTTGGCCGGCGAGCAGCAGTTTGCCGCTGGTCGGACGCTCCATCGCCAGCAGCAGGCGCAACAGGGTGGATTTACCGGCACCGGAGTGGCCAGTGACAAACAAGAACTCGCCACGACGGACTCGAAAGCTCAGCTCATGCAAGCCGACGTGACCGTTCGGGTAGCGTTTACCGACCTGTTCGAAACGAATCATGAACGCTCCCGTTCGGCAAACAGTGCCTGGACAAAGGGTTCGGCTTCAAAGGTACGCAAATCGTCGATGCCTTCACCGACGCCGATGTAACGGATCGGCAGGCCGAATTGCTTGGCCAGGGCGAAAATCACCCCGCCCATGGCGGTGCCGCCGAGCTTGGTCAG
>NZ_JBIUWQ010000022.1:0-6326 GCF_044743525.1 Pseudomonas sp. NPDC087598
CCTTTCTGCCTATTCCACCCGCTTTGGCGGCTCGGTAAAGGGCTTCAATGTCGAGGAATACCTGTCGGTCAAGGAAGCGCGCAAGCTCGACCTGTTCATTCAGTACGGCCTCGCCGCCGGCTTTCAAGCCGTGCGCAATGCCGGGCTCGAAGTCACCGATGCCAACCGTGAACGCATTGGCGTGGCCATGGGTTCGGGGATCGGCGGTCTGACCAACATCGAAGAAACCAGCCGTACTCTGCATGAGACGGGCCCGCGTCGAATCTCGCCATTCTTCGTGCCAGGCTCGATCATCAATATGATTTCCGGTTTCCTGTCCATCCACCTGGGGGCACAGGGACCTAACTACGCCATCGCCACGGCGTGTACCACTGGTACGCACTGCATTGGCATGGCGGCGCGCAACATCATGTACGACGAAGCTGACGTGATGATTGCCGGCGGTGCCGAAATGGCCGCGTGCGGTCTGGGCATGGGCGGCTTTGGTGCTTCCCGTGCACTCTCGACCCGCAACGACGAACCCACCCGCGCCAGCCGTCCATGGGACAAGGGCCGTGATGGTTTCGTGCTGTCCGACGGCGCCGGTGCACTGGTGCTCGAAGAGCTGGAACACGCCAAGGCACGTGGTGCGACCATCTACGCCGAGCTGATCGGCTTCGGTACTAGCGGCGATGCATTCCACATGACCTCGCCGCCTGCCGATGGCGCCGGTGCTGCACGCTGCATCACCAATGCGCTGCGCGATGCGAAGATCAACGTTGATCAAGTGCAATACATCAACGCCCACGGCACCTCGACCCCGGCCGGCGACCTTGCCGAAGCCAACGCGATCAAGTCGGTGTTCGGTGAGCACGCCTACAAACTGGCGGTCAGCTCCACCAAGTCCATGACCGGCCACCTGCTGGGTGCGGCGGGCGCGGTTGAGGCGATCTTCAGCGTGCTGGCGATCAACAGCCAGGTGGCGCCGCCGACCATCAACCTTGATGAGCCGGACGAAGGCTGCGATCTCGATTTCGTGCCGCACACTGCGCGCAACATGGACATCGATGTCGTGCTGTCAAACTCCTTCGGTTTTGGCGGCACCAACGGCACCCTGGCATTCCGCCGGTTCGCAGGCTGATGGACAGCTGGGTCGACGGTCAACCGGCTGACGCTCTGTCGCTGAAAGATCGCGGCCTGGCTTACGGCGATGGTCTGTTCGAGACCCTCGCCGTGCGTGGCGGCCAGCCAGTGTTGCTGGATCGACACCTGACGCGTCTTGCCGATGGCTGCTCACGTCTGGCCATCCCGACCGATATCGCG
The DNA here is from genome assembly GCF_044743525.1 of Pseudomonas sp. NPDC087598. Taxonomy (NCBI): domain Bacteria; kingdom Pseudomonadati; phylum Pseudomonadota; class Gammaproteobacteria; order Pseudomonadales; family Pseudomonadaceae; genus Pseudomonas; species Pseudomonas sp. NPDC087598. Next base: position 1,303 of record NZ_JBIUWQ010000022.1, read on the forward strand.
CTGGTTCGCCATGAGCTGCAGAGTTATGCGGCAGCGATGGGCGAGGGTGTGCTCAAGCTTATCCTCACCCGTGGTGACGGTTTGCGTGGTTATGCGCCCGATCCTGCGGCGCAGGCCCGACGCATTCTGCAAGGCAATCCTCCTGCGGCTTATCCCGCCGCACATGCCGAACAAGGCATTCGCCTGTTTCCGTGCACCACGCGTTTGTCCAATCAGCCGTTATTGGCAGGCCTCAAGCATCTCAATCGACTCGAACAAGTCATTGCGCGCGCCGAATGGCAGGACAGCGAGCATGCCGAAGGTTTGATGCTCGATCAGGCGGGCCGGGTCATTGAAGGCGTATTCAGCAACCTCTTTCTGGTGCGTGACGGTGTGTTGATCACACCCGATCTGAAACGCTGCGGCGTGGCTGGAGTGATGCGCGCCGAAATATTGTTTCAGGCCGAGTCATTGGCCATCCCCACTCAAATTGCCGACATCAGCCTTGATCAATTGCAATGGGCCGATGAAGTGTTCGTTTGTAACAGCGTGTATGGCGTCTGGCCGGTACGCGCCTACGCTGCACTGAGCTGGCCGGTTGGCCCGCTCACCCGTAAACTGCAAACCATTGCCCGCGCCCTACTGGATGCCTGATTTGTGAGACGTAAACTTTTGCTGTTGCTGGAAACCGGACTGGTTCTGGCAGGGCTGCTGTTGGGCGCCAGCGCCTGGAAGATTCACAGTGCGCTGGAACAGCCTCTGAACATCACGCAGGAAGAACTGCTGGATGTGCCGAAAGGCTCTACACCGACGCGTACTTTCCTTTCGCTCGAAACCGATGGCGTCATCAAGGACGCGTTCTGGCTGCGCGTCTATTGGCGCTTCAATCTCGCCGGTACGCCGATCCACAGCGGCGAATACCGCATGCAGCCGGGAATGACCGTCAATGGTCTGATCGACTTGTGGAAGCGTGGCGAAGTGGTTCAGTACAGCCTGACGCTGGTCGAGGGCTGGAATTTCCATCAAGTGCGTGCTGCACTGGCGAAAGATGAAAAGATCGAGCAGACCCTCAACGGTTTGAGCGACAGCGACGTCATGGCCAGGATTGGTCATAAAGGACTGTTCCCGGAGGGGCGTTTTTTCCCTGATACCTACCGTTTCGTTCGTGGCATGTCCGATACCGAACTGCTGAAAAAGGCCTTCGATCGTCTCGACGAAGTGCTGGCCAATGAATGGGAAAAACGTTCCGCCGATGCGCCGTACAGCGAACCCTATCAAGCGTTGATCATGGCTTCGCTGGTCGAGAAGGAAACCGGTGTGCCACAGGAGCGCGGCGAGATTGCCGGTGTCTTCGTGCGCCGCATGGCGCTGGGCATGCAGCTGCAGACTGACCCGACGGTGATCTACGGTTTGGGTGATCGCTACACCGGCAAGCTGACCCGCGCGCATCTCAAGGAACCGACGCCTTACAACACCTACGTGATTCCCGGTTTGCCGCCGACGCCGATTGCGATGGTCGGGCGTGAAGCGATTCACGCGGCGCTGAACCCGGTGGAAGGCACCAGCCTGTATTTTGTCGCACGCGGTGACGGTAGCCATGTGTTCTCTGATGATCTGGATGCGCACAACAGTGCGGTTCGTGAATTCCAGCTCAAACGACGTGCCGATTACCGCTCCAGCCCGGCACCGGTCACGACGCCCGAAGCGGCTCCGGCGACTGATGCAGCGATTCCTGCGGCATCCCCGGACACCGCGCCGCAATCGCTGCCACAGGTTGAACCTCAGGAGCCTGCACCCGCTGCGGAAGCCGCCGCTCCACAAAACGCGCAATGACTTTGACTAAGGACTGCCTGTGACTGGCTTGTTTATTACCCTGGAAGGCCCGGAAGGCGCCGGCAAAAGCACCAACCGCGAATACCTCGCCGAGCGCCTGCGCGCCGCCGGTATCGAGGTGGTGCTGACCCGCGAGCCTGGCGGCACACCTCTGGCCGAACGCATTCGCGACGTGCTGCTGGCGCCGGCCGACGAAGTCATGAACCCGGACACCGAGCTGTTGCTGGTATTCGCCGCGCGCGCCCAGCATCTGGCGGAAGTGATTCGTCCGGCTCTGGCCCGTGGTGCAGTCGTACTCTGCGACCGTTTCACTGATTCGACCTACGCCTATCAGGGCGGCGGTCGTGGTTTGTCGCTGGAGCGTATCGCCACGCTGGAAGCCTTCGTGCAGGGCGACCTGCGTCCGGACCTCACGCTGATTTTTGATCTGCCCGTGGAAATCGGCCTGGCCCGTGCCAGCGCCCGTGGGCGTCTGGATCGTTTCGAACTGGAAGGTCGGGCGTTTTTCGAAGCGGTGCGCAGTGCATTCCTCAAGCGTGCTGAAGCCGATCCTGCACGCTATGTGCGCATCGATGCGGGTCAGTCATTGGTCAAGGTTCAGCAATCGCTGGATACCTTGCTTCCGAACTTGCTGGAGCTGGCCCGTGGCTGAGGCCTATCCATGGCAGGACAGTCTCTGGCAGCAACTGGCCGGACGTAGCCAGCACGCGCACGCTTATCTGATGCACGGCCCGGCCGGAATCGGCAAGCGCGCGTTGGCCGAGCGCCTGATGGCCAGCCTGCTATGCCAGCGCCCGACACCCGAGGCGTGTGGCGAGTGCAAATCCTGTCTGCTGCTCAAGGCCGGCAGCCACCCGGACAATTACATCCTCGAACCGGAAGAGGCCGACAAGGCAATCAAGGTCGATCAGGTGCGCGATCTGGTCAGTTTCGTGGTGCAGACCGCGCAACTGGGCGGGCGCAAAGTGGTGTTGATCGAGCCGGTCGAGGCGATGAACATCAACGCCGCCAACGCCTTGCTCAAGAGCCTTGAAGAGCCTTCGGGCGATACCGTTCTGCTGTTGGTCAGTCACCAGCCGAGCCGTTTGTTGCCGACGATCAAGAGCCGTTGCGTTCAACAGGCCTGTCCGTTGCCGGGTGAGGCGATGAGCCTGCAATGGCTGGCGCAGGCGCTGCCGGACTGTTCCGAAGAGGAACGTGTCGAGCTGCTGACACTGGCCGCTGGTTCGCCGTTGATGGCGGTCAGTCTGCAATCCCAGGGCGTACGTGAACAACGCGCGCAAGTGGTCGAAGGGGTGAAGAAGTTGCTCAAGCAGCAGCAATCGCCGACGCAACTGGCCGAAGAATGGAAGAGCATTCCGATGTTGCGGCTGTTCGACTGGTTCTGTGACTGGTCGAGTCTGATCCTGCGCTATCAACTGACTCAGGACGAAGCTGGCCTTGGTCTGACGGACATGCGTAAAGTCGTGCAGTACCTGGCGCAGAAGAGTGCGCAAGGCAAAGTCCTCGAGATTCAGGACTGGATTCTCGCCCAGCGGCAGAAAGTTCTGAGCAAGGCCAACCTCAATCCGGCACTGCTACTGGAAGCGTTGCTGGTGCAATGGGCGGGATTGCCTGGTCAAAGATAAGAATGTGTACCTAGACTCTGAACATCAGCAGTGGAGGTCAACATGAATGAACCGATAAGCCCTGGGCCGCGCAACGGCATCCTGTCCCTGACCATCAAGGACAAGTCGGTGCTGTACGCCGCTTACATGCCGTTCATCAAGAACGGTGGCCTGTTCATCCCGACCAACAAGAGCTACAAGTTGGGCGACGAGGTGTTCATGCTGCTGAACCTGATGGAGGAGGCGGAGAAGATTCCGGTGGCCGGCAAAGTCACCTGGATTACCCCAAAAGGGGCGCAAGGCAACCGCGCGGCGGGTGTCGGCGTGCAGTTCAACGATGGCGACAACACTGCCCGCAGTCGCATCGAAACCCATCTGGCCGGAGCCCTCAAGTCCGACCGTCCCACTCATACGATGTAAGTAGCCGTCTTTTTTATGCTCGTAGATTCCCATTGTCACCTTGATCGCCTCGACCTCGCCGCCCACGACGGCTCGCTGGATGCCGCACTGGATGCTGCACGCGCACGCGGAGTGGGGCACTTTCTGTGCATCGGCGTGAGTGCCGACAACGCCGCCGACGTCAAAGCGCTGGCCGAGCGTTATGACGACGTTGATTGCTCGGTCGGCGTGCACCCGCTGGATCTACAGCCGGGCGCAGCACCTGCGCTGGACTGGTTGCTGCATGAGCTCAATCACCCGAAGGTGGTGGCGATTGGTGAAACCGGTCTGGATTACCACTACGAGCCGGAAGCGGCCGAGTTGCAGCAGGCGTCTTTTCGTCTGCACCTGCAAGCGGCGCAGCAGACCGGCAAACCGGTGATCATCCACACCCGTGGCGCCCGCGCCGATACCCTTGAATTACTGCGTGAAGCGGCATTGCCTCAGGCCGGCGTGCTGCACTGCTTCACCGAAGACTGGGACATGGCCAAGGCTGCGCTGGACATGGGTTATTACATTTCCCTGTCGGGCATCGTCACGTTCCGCAATGCCGATGCGTTGCGCGATGTCGCCAGCAAGGTCCCGGCGGATCGCCTGCTGGTGGAAACCGATTCGCCGTATCTGGCGCCGATCCCTTATCGCGGCAAGCCCAACCTGCCGCAGTACGTGCGTGAAGTGGCGGAGTTTCTGGCGATGTTGCGTGGGGAAAACTACGAGCGTTTTGCCGGGCAGACTACCGAGAACTTCAAGCGACTGTTCCCGTTGGCGAGTGTTAAATCTGCCGTGTAGGTGATCGTCAAATCGTAGGCAAAAAAAACCCGGGTTCTGGGGGGTGAATCCGGGTTAAGACCATTAGGAGTAAAACAAAGGCACGCGGTCCCTTGGTACCTTTATCGGCGCGGCACTTGGGGGAGATGCCGCCCGACAGTTCAAGTATTGATCAGTCTGGCGTGCAGTCCAGTTAGCCGGTCGGGGTTTTTAAACAAATTTGGAATACGTTCGCTTCAGTTGAGTTCTCATTGCGCCCCAAACGTTCGCAAAATGAACAAGAAACACAGATATGGTCGGATGATCCGTGCATTTTTGCGCAAGTTAGGCATAATACGCGGCTTCGAATTTTGACCCAAACAGACCTTTTCTTATGCACAAAGAACCTCGTAAGGTCCG
>NZ_JBIUWQ010000022.1:6336-39862 GCF_044743525.1 Pseudomonas sp. NPDC087598
CCGCGAGCAAGAAATTCTCGATACCGCGCTCAAGCTGTTCCTCGAACAAGGTGAAGACAGTGTCACCGTCGAGATGATTGCTGATGCCGTGGGTATCGGCAAAGGCACGATCTACAAGCACTTCAAGTCCAAGGCCGAGATCTATCTGCGCCTGATGCTCGATTACGAGCGTGATTTGAACGAGCTGCTGCATTCGGCCGATGTCGACAAGGACAAGGAAGCACTGTCCCGTGCCTACTTCGAATTCCGCATGCGCGACCCGCAGCGCTATCGCCTGTTCGATCGCCTCGAAGAGAAGGTGGTCAAGGGCAATCAGGTGCCGGAAATGGTCGAGGAGCTGCACAAGATCCGTGCCTCGAACTTCGAACGCCTGACCCTGCTGATCAAGGGTCGTATCAGCGAAGGCAAGCTGGAAGACGTGCCGCCGTACTTCCACTACTGCGCATCCTGGGCGCTGGTGCACGGCGCTGTTGCGCTGTATCACTCGCCGTTCTGGAGCAACGTGCTGGAAGATCAGGAAGGTTTCTTCCAGTTCCTGATGGACATCGGTGTGCGCATGGGCAACAAGCGCAAGCGCGATCCGGAAACGCCGAGCAGCTGAGCCATTCAGTTGCCTTATAGCGCCATGATATTCACACCATGACGCTTACCGCAGGAATATACTCAGGCATAGGGCTTGCTAAAACTTGAATTCTGAGTCAAGTTTTAGCCGCTCGATTTTCCACCGCCGGAGTGATCATGATCGTTGACCGTCAAGGCAGGCGTTTTCGCAATTTGCGTATCAGCCTGACTTCAGCCTGCAATTACGCGTGTACCTACTGCGTGCCAAACGGCAAGCGGCTGGTCGCTGCGCAGGATGAACTGTCGGCCGAGGCCATGGCGCGCGGCGTGGCGTATCTGATCGAAGCCGCTGGCATCGAGCGGCTGCGCATCACCGGTGGCGAACCACTGGTCAGTCCCAAACTCGAATCGTTCATGACTGCCGTCGGCAAGATGGGCCTGGACGACATCAGCTTGACCACCAACGGTCAACTCCTCGCGAAAAAACTGCCGCTGCTGGTCGATGCCGGTCTGCGCCGGATCAACGTTTCCCTCGATACCCTCGATGCCAGTGCGTTCCGCAGCATCGCCCGTGGCGGTGATCTGGCCACCGTGCTCGATGGTATGGATCAGGCGAAAGCGGCGGGGATGAAGATCAAGGTCAACATGGTGCCGTTGCGCGGGCAGAACCTCGACCAGGTGATGCCGCTGCTGGATTACTGTCTGGAGCGCGGCTATGAGTTGCGGTTCATCGAACTGATGCGCATGGGCCACCTGGCCAAGGACTCCAACGCCTTCCTGCAACAGTTCGTCAGCCTGCAACAACTGCTGGAGCTGATTGGCGAGCGCTACGAGTACGCGCAAACCGATGCGCCGGTGGACGCCACGGCCGTGCGCTATGCGATTCCCGGGTTGGGCAACTTTGGCGTGATCGCCAATGAAAGCGTGCCTTTCTGCCGGACGTGCTCGCGACTGCGTCTTTCGTCGACCGGTTGGCTGCATGGCTGCCTGTCGTCGAGCAACCGTCACTATGTCGGCGACCTGCTGGACAAGCCGCGTCATCAGGCGCTGCCGGCGTTACAACGGCTCTTGGTGAAAGCCTTGGGCGACAAGCAGGAAGTGGCGTTCTCGGGCGGCGCGACCATCATGAAAATCATCGGCGGCTGATTGTGGTGAGGGGATTTATCCCCGATGGGCTGCGGAGCGGCCCCAAAACCATCCTCCTGATTCTGTCTGGCTCACCATACCGAAATTACGACGGCTGCGCCGCCGAGCGGGAGCAAGCTCCCTCGCCACAAAGGCTTCATTTCAGGCCTTTGGGGCGTCATTTCAAATTCGATACCTGCACATTTTCAAGGACTGGCGCAAAAGCTGCATCCAACGGCCATTCGCCGGTTTTCCGTCACCGGCCACTGGAGGAATAGGATGCGTAGCCTGGTTTTGCTGCTGGCCGTTTTGGCGCTTGGCGGCTGTATGACTGTCAGCGATATGGCCGAAGGCACTCGCTATCAGATGAGCGATGCGGGGCTGCTGGATCATAGCGACAGTCGCCGCGTGAACAATTTCCGCATTCAGCCGGACTCGTTCATTTACATCGCTCAGGGCGCGTTTGCGCCGCCGGGTGGTTCGTATCCGCGACCGAATGTGGTGGCTGAAGAGGCCTTCAAGGGCTTCGTCGAATACTTTCCGATGGTCCGCCGCGCCCGTGCGCCGGAAGGACTTGATCAAGCAATGGGCGAAGCCCGCGATGCTGGCGCGCACTACCTGCTGTACACGCGTTTCGCCAAGGCTGACGACCGCATCGGCAACTCCGATGAGTGGCTTGACCAGGAAGCCGTGGATCGTCTCGGTATCGATGGCGGCGTGATTCAGATCATGTTGATCGAGACCAGCACCCAGTATTTGATTGATACTGCACGGATCAAGAGTCGTGGCGGTTTACTGACGTTCCACGACAACAAGCCCGAAGACCTGATCGGCCCGCCGCTGGCGCAATATGCGCGCAGCCTGTTGGGAGTCGGCGACCAATAATTCAAGGAGTACGCCATGAGTGGCCCGCAAAAAGCCAATGACCTGTTGGGACAGATCCCCAAAACTAAAGGCCTGCCGCCGGTGCACTTGTGGAACCCGGACTTCTGCGGTGACATCGACATGCGCATCGCCCGGGACGGCACCTGGTACTACCTGGGCACGCCGATCGGGCGCAAACCGATGGTCAAGCTGTTCTCGACGATCATTCGCCGCGATGGCGATGATTACTTCCTGATCACCCCGGTCGAGAAGGTCGGGATCAAAGTCGACGACGCGCCGTTTGTGGCGATTGCCGTTGAGGTTGAAGGCGAGGGTGAGGCGCAGCTTTTACGCTTCACCACGAACGTTGAAGAAACCGCCGAGGCCGGGCCAGAGCATCCGATTCGCGTGGATATTGATCCTGTGACTCAAGAGCCCGCGCCTTACGTGCATGTACGCACCAATCTTGAAGCGTTGATTCACCGCAATGTGTTCTATCAACTGGTGGAACTAGCGGTCAGTCGCGAAATCGATGGCCAGCGTTGGCTCGGTGTGTGGAGTGGCGGCGAGTTTTTCCGCATTGGTCTTGAGCCATAAGTCACGCTGCATTTTTTGCAAATGGCCCGCTGTTGCAGCGGGCCATTTTTTTGCGCCTTACAAACCTTTGTCCTTGAGCCGTGCAGCGTGTTCAAGATAGAGACGAACCGGGCTGACGTTCCAACTGGTGATTCCGGCGAGCTGGTTGACGGCGTCGAAGTGGTCCATCGGGTAATCCGAACGAATGACCTTGCCCAGATGCGAGCTGTACTGTCCGACCAAGCCATCGTTGGCGTTCTTTTCCTTGTAAAACAGCTTCGACAGCACGATGCAGTTCAAATGCGACGGATCGAGGGGTTGCAGGCTCTGGAAGTTCTGCACGATGCCGCTCCAGGAATAGTAATACACGCCGTTTTCGACTTCGTTACCTTCACCGCCCCATTGTTTGGGTACCCCTTGCGGGTATTTTTTGTTAAACGTCGCCAGTCCGGCGCTGGTCAGCGATTCGAAAGCAGCCTGAGGGTCCTGTGGGTTTTGCGGATGTCCGCTGAGCAGCGAGATAAAGGTGCCGACCGCGCCTAGTAGCGCCAGTACCAGCGCTTCCGGTAGTTCGCCGGGAGTTAATGCCTTATGCAGTTGATCGGCAATTTCGGAACCATGGTTGGGGCAACTGACCGAGGTGACCGAGGCGACCTTTTCCGGGTGCAGGGCGGCAACATAGCGCGCCGCCAGCGGGCCCTGGCTGTGGCCGATAAGGTTGACCTTGGCTGCGCCCGTCTCGCGCAAAATGCGATTAACGTGTTCCAGCAGCATTTTCCCTCGTTCTTCATTGCCGTTTACTGCTGGAATATTCACGGCAAACACGGTGGCACCCTCTCGCTCCAGTGCTTCCTTGATTTCGAAGAAGTAGGGATAACCGGCGATTTTGTCGAAGCCGAAGAGGCCGTGGATCAAAACAATTGGGTATTGCGTAGACGCATCCTTGTTCATGCTCATACCTGTCGATAGCGAAGTTGAGTGAAACAGATGCTATTGACTGCTTGATCTGTCGCGCCTTAACCGTAGGTCATGGAACGGCTTTACTCAAATAGACTTGAGCAGATGGAGATGGGCAGAAAGATCGAATTGACAGACAATCATATGATGATTAGCGTGTTCACCCATCGCGATCTGCCTTGAGGTGTTCATGTCCAGCAGCTTTCATGCTTCAACAGTTGACTGGCTGGGCAGCTGGATCGCCGCCGGGCAAGTAAAACCGGGACAGACCATCAAGGTCGAGGCGGATCTGGGCGAGCAGCTCGGGGTCAGCCGCACGGTCATTCGTGAAGCCATCAAAACCCTCGTCGCCAAAGGCATGCTCGAAGTCGGGCCGAAAGTCGGCACCCGCGTGTTGCCGGTGCGGCGCTGGAACCTGTTTGATCCGCAAGTCGTCGGTTGGCTGTCGCGCAATGGCTTGCCGGAAAACTTCGTCGATGACCTGCTCGACCTGCGCCGCACCATCGAACCCATGGCAGTGCGCTGGGCGTGTGAGCGGGCGACGCTTGAACAGATCGATGCGGTGCAATTGGCGTTCAACGCACTGGCGCGGGCAGTCGATAGCGGCATCGATTACAACCGCGCCGATCAGGTTTTCCACGAATGCATTCTCGCTGCCAGCCACAACCAGTTCATCGAACAGATGGTCCCGGCGCTCGGCGCTTTGCTCGCGGTGTCATTCGAAGTCTCCGCTGCTGACCCCGATGAACTGCGCCGCACTTTGCCGATCCACAAAGACATGGCCGATGCCATCGCCGCCCGCGATTCCGCGCGAGGTGTGTGGGCCTGCATGACCTTGATCGACAATGCCGATCTGGCGATCAAACGGTTTTACCCAAAAGTCATGGCCGATAAAAAAGCCGGTTAATAAGAATTCCCCCTGTAGGAGTGAGCCTGCTCGCGATCGCGTCGTATCAGGCAAAACAGCTTCGACTGATCCACCGCGATCGCGAGCAGGCTCACTCCTACAGTAAAAACAACAACAATGGAGACCGTTATATGCCGTGGACCGCCGTCACCCAACACCGCGCCCAGCTCGGCGAAGGCCCGTTCTGGGATGCGCCGACGCAAGCGCTGTACTGGGTCGATATCGCTGGCAAACAGGCCCTGCGCCTGATCGGCCAGAACGTGCAGATCTGGCAAATGCCCGAGCACGTTTCTGCGTTTATCCCTTGTGCCAGCGGCGATGCGCTGGTGACGCTCAGCAGTGGCGTCTACCGCCTCGATCTTGACTCCCCAGGACTCGAACCGCGCCTGACGCTGTTCTGCGTCGCCGACCCGCAGCCCGGTAACCGCGCCAACGAAGCCCGCTGCGACGCGCAAGGCCGGTTATGGCTCGGCACCATGCAAAACAACATCGGCGAGCAGGGTGAAGACCTGCCGATCCTCCGCCGCTCCGGTGGGCTGTTCCGTGTCGATCCCGATAAACGTGTCACGCCATTGCTGCGCGGCCTGGGGATTCCCAACACGCTCCTGTGGAGCGACGACGGCACCACGCTGCTGTTCGGTGACAGCCTCGACGGCACGCTCTATCGTTATTTCATTCACACCGACGGCAACCTCGACATCGCTCAAACCTGGTACGGCCCCGATCAGCAGGGCGGCCCGGACGGTTCGGCGCTGGATGCCGAAGGCTTTGTGTGGAATGCCCGTTGGGACGGCAGTTGCCTGTTGCGCCTGACGCCGGAGGGCAAAGTTGACCGCAAGATCGACCTGCCGGTCAGTCGCCCGACCAGTTGCGTCTTCGGCGGCGAAGACTTGAAAACCCTGTACATCACCAGCGCCAAGAGCCCGCTTGGGCATCCTTTGGACGGCGCCGTGCTGTCGATGCGAGTCGATGTTGCAGGAAAGCTCTGTACGCGATTTGCTAGATAAATCCCAAAATATGGGATGCAAAATTATATATTGAGATTATTCGGCGGTCGGGTTTATAGTCGGCTCCAGCAGTAACACGCACTCACACTTAAAAAGAACAAAACAGGTGAAGTGATGCAGCGAATGTCTATCGCACTCCCCAATGGAGTCCGCGTCTCGCAACGGTTCGATGCCGTCAGCGACGCCTGCCTGTTTTGTTTCAAACGCCTTCCAGACCGGACATCGGCAGATGCCCGGTTTTTTTGCGCTTGCGAACAGGAGTCCTGATCCATGGCCGAACCACTTTCCCTGCCGCCGGTGCCCGCACCGCCGAGGGGTGAGCGTCTGCAAAACAAAGTCGTGCTGTTGACCGGTGCAGCCCAAGGCATCGGTGAAGCCATCGTTGCAGCCTTCGCCTGCCAACAAGCCAAACTGGTGATCAGCGACATTCAGGCGGAAAAAGTCGAGAAAGTCGCCGCCCACTGGCGCGAACAAGGCTTTGACGTGCAGGCGCTCAAGGCCGATGTGTCGCGTCAGCAGGATCTGCACGCCATGGCCAGACGCGCCGTTGAACGGCATGGCCGCATCGATGTGCTGGTCAATTGCGCCGGGGTCAATGTGTTCCGTGATCCACTGCAAATGACCGAAGAAGACTGGCATCGCTGCTTCGCCATCGACCTGGATGGCGCCTGGTACGGCTGCAAAGCGGTGCTGCCGCAAATGATCGAGCAGGGCGTCGGTAGCATCATCAACATCGCCTCGACCCATTCCAGCCACATCATTCCCGGCTGCTTCCCGTACCCGGTGGCCAAGCACGGCCTGCTCGGACTGACCCGCGCGCTGGGCATCGAATATGCGGCCAAGGGCATTCGCGTCAATGCCATCGCCCCGGGCTACATCGAAACGCAACTGAACGTCGATTACTGGAACGGCTTTGCCGACCCGCAGGCTGAACGGCAGCGCGCCTTTGATTTGCATCCGCCAAAACGCATCGGTCAGCCGCTGGAAGTGGCGATGACGGCAGTGTTTCTGGCCAGCGACGAAGCGCCGTTTATCAATGCTTCATGCATCACCATCGATGGTGGTCGTTCGGTGATGTACCACGACTGAACGCTGCAGCTTTCACGTGGAGAGATCCGTTTGAAATCCAATCATCATACGATATGACTATTTTCAAGTGCTTTGCTGCACCACGCAGTAACGCCACAAACGCTTTCAAACATTGCTCAAAAAAAATAACAAGGAGTCAGCTTATGAAACGTCGTTTCGGGATTCGTACCCTGTGCAGTACCGCCCTGGCGGTCACCGCGTTCAGCCTGAGCAGTTCGCTGCTCGCTGCCGATACCGTGAAAATCGGTTTTCTGGTCAAGCAGGCGGAAGAGCCGTGGTTCCAGACCGAGTGGGCTTTCGCCGAGAAAGCCGCCAAGGACAAAGGCTTCGAACTGATCAAGATCGCTGTGCCGGACGGCGAGAAAACCCTCTCGGCCATCGACAGCCTCGCAGCCAACGGCGCCAAGGGCTTCGTGATCTGCCCGCCGGACGTGTCCCTCGGCCCGGCCATCATGGCCAAAGCCAAGCTCAATGACCTCAAAGTCATCGCCGTCGATGACCGTTTCGTCGACGCCAACGGCAAGTTCATGGAAGACGTGCCGTACCTCGGCATGGCCGCGTTCGAGGTCGGTCAGAAGCAGGGCAACGCGATGGTCGCCGAAGCGAAGAAGCGTAACTGGGACTGGAAAGATACCTACGCGGTGGTCAATACCTACAACGAACTCGACACCGGCAAGAAACGCACCGACGGCTCGATGAAGGCTCTCGAAGACGCCGGCATGCCCAAAGAGCACATTCTGACCGCCGCCCTGAAAACCCTCGACGTGCCGGGCAGCATGGACGCGACCAACTCGGCGCTGGTGAAACTGCCGAGTGCGGCGAAGAACCTGATCATCGGCGGCATGAACGACAACACCGTGCTCGGCGGCGTGCGCGCCACCGAAGCCGCCGGGTTTGCCGCGACCAACGTGATCGGCATTGGCATCAATGGCACCGACGCCATCGGCGAGCTGAAAAAGCCCAACAGCGGCTTCTTCGGATCGATGCTGCCAAGCCCGCACATCGAAGGCTACAAGACCGCCGAGATGATGTACGAGTGGGTCACCACCGGCAAAGAACCGCCGAAGTACACGGCCATGGACGACGTCACCCTGATCACCCGCGAGAACTTCAAGCAAGAGCTGGAAAAAATCGGCTTGTGGAACTGACGTCGCAACGGCCCGGACAGCCGGGCCGTTTGATCGTGTGAAGAGGTGGTTCAAATGCACGCGCAAGTACAGACAAATGACAACAGCGGCGGCAGCCTGCGCTTCAACGGGATCGGTAAAACCTTCCCGGGTGTGAAGGCGCTGGACGGCATCAGCTTCGTCGCCCATCCAGGACAAGTCCATGCGCTGATGGGCGAAAACGGCGCCGGCAAATCGACCCTGCTGAAAATCCTCGGCGGTGCCTACATCCCGAGCAGTGGCGAGCTGCAGATCGGCGAGCGGACGATGGCCTTCAAGTCCACCGCCGACAGCATCGGCAGCGGCGTCGCGGTGATTCACCAGGAGCTGCATCTGGTGCCGGAAATGACCGTGGCCGAGAACCTGTTTCTCGGTCACTTGCCGGCCAGCTTCGGCCTGATCAATCGCGCTACGTTGCGCCAGCAAGCGTTGAACTGCCTCAAAGGCCTGGCCGATGAAATCGATCCGCAGACCAAGGTCGGACGCTTGTCGTTGGGGCAGCGGCAACTGGTGGAAATCGCCAAGGCGCTGTCGCGTGGCGCGCATGTGATTGCTTTCGACGAACCGACCAGCAGCCTTTCGGCGCGCGAAATCGACCGGTTGATGGCGATCATCGGGCGCCTGCGTGACGAAGGCAAAGTCGTGCTTTACGTCTCCCATCGCATGGAAGAAGTGTTCCGCATCTGCGACGCGGTGACGGTGTTCAAGGACGGCCGTTTCGTGCGGACTTTCGACGACATGAGCCAATTGACCCACGATCAACTGGTGACCTGCATGGTCGGCCGCGACATTCAGGACATCTACGATTACCGCAATCGGCCGCGTGGCGCCGTGGCGTTGAAAGTCGAAGGATTGCTCGGCCCGGGCCTGCGTGAGCCGATCAGTTTTGAGGCGCACAAAGGCGAGATTCTCGGCCTGTTCGGACTGGTCGGGGCAGGGCGCACGGAGCTGTTTCGTCTGCTCAGCGGGCTTGAGCGCAACACGGCCGGACGCCTCGAACTGCGTGGCCATGAACTGAAATTGCGCTCACCGCGCGACGCGATTGCCGCCGGGATTCTGCTCTGTCCCGAGGACCGTAAAAAGGAAGGGATCATTCCGCTGGCCAGCGTCGCCGAGAACATCAACATCAGTGCGCGCGGTGCGAATTCCGGCCTCGGCTGCCTGATTCGCGGCCTGTGGGAAAAGGGCAACGCCGACAAGCAGATCAAGGCGTTGAAAGTGAAAACGCCGCACGCCGGCCAGCAGATCAAATTCCTCTCCGGCGGCAATCAGCAGAAGGCCATTCTCGGCCGCTGGCTGTCGATGCCGATGAAGGTTTTGCTGCTCGACGAACCGACCCGCGGCATCGACATCGGCGCCAAAGCCGAGATTTACCAGATCATCCATAACCTCGCCGCCGAGGGTATTTCGGTGATTGTGGTGTCGAGCGACCTGATGGAAGTGATGGGTATTTCCGACCGCATTCTGGTGCTCTGCGAAGGCGCCCTGCGCGGCGAAGTCAGCCGTGACCAGGCCAACGAATCCAACCTGCTGCAACTGGCTTTGCCGCGCCACCGCGCTGACGGCGTGGCGAACTGAGAGGTGACTATGATGACAACCCAGAAAGAAACCCTGCCGACCGAGCGCAAACCTTTGGATATGCGCCGCTTCCTCGATGACTGGGTCATGCTGTTGGCGGCCGTCGCGATCTTTGTCGCCTGCACGCTGCTGATCGACAACTTCCTGTCGCCGCTGAACATGCGCGGCCTCGGGCTGGCGATTTCCACTACCGGGATTGCCGCGTGCACGATGTTGTACTGCCTGGCGTCGGGGCATTTCGACCTGTCGGTGGGCTCGGTGATTGCCTGTGCCGGGGTGGTCGCGGCGGTGGTGATGCGTGACACCAACAGCGTGTTTCTCGGTGTCAGTGCGGCGCTGGTGATGGGCCTGATTGTCGGGCTGATCAATGGGATTGTGATTGCCAAGTTACGGGTCAATGCGTTGATCACCACGCTGGCGACCATGCAGATCGTCCGTGGCCTGGCCTACATCTTTGCCAACGGCAAAGCGGTAGGCGTGTCGCAGGAATCGTTCTTCGTGTTCGGCAATGGTCAGTTGTTCGGCGTGCCGGTACCGATTGTGATCACCATCGTCTGCTTCCTGTTTTTCGGCTGGCTGCTGAATTACACCACCTACGGGCGCAACACCATGGCCATTGGTGGCAACCAGGAAGCGGCGTTGCTGGCCGGGGTGAACGTTGATCGGACCAAGATCATCATCTTCGCCGTGCATGGCGTGATTGGTGCGCTGGCCGGGGTGATTCTGGCGTCGCGGATGACCTCCGGGCAGCCGATGATCGGCCAGGGTTTCGAGCTGACGGTGATCTCCGCTTGCGTGTTGGGCGGGGTGTCGCTGAGTGGCGGGATCGGCATGATTCGGCATGTGATTGCCGGGGTGCTGATTCTGGCGATTATCGAGAATGCGATGAACCTGAAGAATATCGACACGTTCTATCAGTACGTGATTCGCGGTTCGATCCTGCTGTTGGCCGTCGTTATCGACCGTCTCAAACAACGCTGACCCCGTTCCCAACACGCGAACCTGTGGGAGCTGGCTTGCCAGCGATTGGGGCGTGTCATTCAACATCAGTTCTGAATGTGCCGCAGCCATCGCTGGCAAGCCAGCTCCCACAGGGATTTGCGGTAGGGCAGAATTTAATGCTCGACGCATAACTTTTGTGGGAGCGAGCCTGCTCGCGAAAGCGCTGTATCAGTCGCCGAAATTATTGACCGACACGGCCTCTTCGCGAGCAGGCTCGCTCCCACAGGGAATCGCATCAAGTCCTGCCTTCTGTCACCTCTCACAAATATTCCTTGCCCGTTCAAGTCTGTTTCGGGTATCACTTTGTACATGATTAGACAGGTACGATTTGACAAGAAACAACGGGTGGTCGACGAA
Source organism: Pseudomonas sp. NPDC087598 (assembly GCF_044743525.1). Classification (NCBI taxonomy): domain Bacteria; kingdom Pseudomonadati; phylum Pseudomonadota; class Gammaproteobacteria; order Pseudomonadales; family Pseudomonadaceae; genus Pseudomonas; species Pseudomonas sp. NPDC087598. Next base: position 17,526 of record NZ_JBIUWQ010000022.1, read on the forward strand.
CTCGTCCGGCGCATCGAAAGCGGACTCATGGAGGACGGCTTTCTGTTGCCCGGCGAGCATCAGTTGGCTCAGGAATTCAACGTCAGCCGTGGCACGTTGCGCGAAGCGCTGGCCGAATTGAAGCGGCGCAATTACATCGCCACGCAAAGCGGTGTCGGCTCCATTGTCACGTTCGACGGTGTGGTGCTCGATCAGCGCAGCGGGTGGGCGCAGGCGCTGGCCGACAGTGGCGCGCTGATCAACACTGAAGTGTTGCGCCTCGAAGCCGTGACCCGGCCCGATCTGCTCTCGCGTTTCGGCACCGAGCAATTCATCACCCTCGACCGTCGACGGCGTTCCAATGACGGCACGCTGGTGTCCCTCGAACGTTCATTGATGCCGGCCACCGGCGGCCTCGAAAGCCTGCCCCGCGTCGGTCTGATCGACAATTCCCTGACCATCACCCTGGCCGCCTACGGCTACATCGGCGAACGCGGCGATCAGTGGATCGGCGCCGAACCGCTCGGCGCCGAGGACGCTGAACTGCTCGGCCGCCCGGTCGGCACGGTGTTCCTCAAGGCCCTGCGTACCACTTACGACCGGCAGAACCGCTTCATGGAACAGGTCGAAAGCCTGCTCGACCCGGTGCACTTCCGCCTGCACCTGCAATTTGGAGAATCGAAATGACTGCGCTCAACCGTGCCCTCGGTGCGTTTTATGGCCTGGCCCTCGGTGATGCGCTGGGCATGCCGACGCAATCGCTGAACCGCGAAACGATCAAGACCCGCTTCGGCACAATCACCGATCTGCAGGACGCCGGCCCTCTGCAACCGATTGCCGCGAACATGCCCAAAGGCTCGATCACCGACGACACCGAACAGGCAATCCTGGTCGGCGAGTTGCTGGTCGAAGGCAAGGGCCGCATCGAACCGGCAATCCTCGCGCAACGGCTGATCGAGTGGGAAGCCGCGATGCAGGCCAGGGGCTCGCAGGACTTGCTCGGCCCGTCGACCAAACGTGCAATCGAAATGATCCTCGCCGGCCACTCGCCGGAGGAAGCCGGGCGTTACGGCACCACCAACGGCGCGGCGATGCGTATTACTCCGGTGGGAATTGCAGCGGATGTTGCCGATCCTGAGCGTTTTATCGCGGCGGTGGTTCAGGCCTGTCAGGTGACTCACAACACCACACTGGGGATTTCCAGCGCGGCAGCGGTAGCGGCGGTGGTCTCTGCCGGGATCAATGGCATGGATCTGGGTGAAGCGTTGAACCTCGGTCAGCAAATCGCACAGCAAGCGGAAACGCACGGGCACTGGGTAGCCGGTGGACGCATCGCTTCGCGCATCAGTTGGGCGCGCACCATCAGCGTCGACAGTGACAAAGCGCTGCTGGCCGATCTGCTCTATGACGTGATCGGCACGTCGGTGGCGTCGCAGGAGTCGGTGGTGGTTTCGTTTGCATTGGCACAGCAAGTCGCCGTTGGTGAGATGAGTGCGTTCGATGCGTTGTGCATGGCGGCGAGTCTGGGTGGCGACACCGACACCATCGCCGCGATTCTCGGGGCAATGCTCGGGGCCTGCCTGGGCCTTGAGAGTTGGCCGGTGCCGATGATTGAAACGGTGAAAACCGTCAATCATCTGGAGCTTGAGCCATTGGTGCAGGGGCTGTTGGCCCTGCGCTGATTGAACTGACGCCATCGCTGGCAAGCCAGCTCCCACAGGGATAGTGCATTTCTCAAGGTTCACCCTGAACCTGTGGGAGCGGGCTTGCCCGCGATTGGCGCACCGCTTATTTGAATATTTAATCCGCAATGGATCGCGCAGACAGGCCCAGGACGGCCGGGATGTCTCGTTTTTTGCGTCATTGCCACAACCACAAAAAAGGCAAACAGGAGCACGTTCATGAGTTCATCAAACGCCGGGCAAAGCGCCGGGCAACTGGAAACCCGCGGCATCGAACCGGTGCCGGAAGCCGAGTGCAACGGTCATCCGCTGCAACTGTTCTGGGTCTGGTTCGCCGCCAACATTTCCATTCTCGGTTTGCCGCTGGGGGCAACGCTGGTCGCGTTTCGCGGCCTGGCGATCTGGCAGGCGATCATCGTCGCGATCATCGGCGCGGCCGGTTCGTTCGCCGTGGTCGGGATCATCTCGATTGCCGGTCGTCGTGGTCGGGCGCCGAGCCTGACACTGTCGCGAGCGATCTTCGGCGTGCGCGGCAATATCGGCCCGACGCTGGTCTCGCTGATGTCGCGGCTGGGCTGGGAAACCGTCAATACCACCACCGCCGCATTCGTGCTGCTGTCGCTGTGCTCGATCCTGTTCGGCTCGCCGGTCGAAGCGAAAAGTGCGCCGGTACTGACACTGATCTTCATCGCGATTTTTGTCTTGCTGACCCTGTCGGTGTCCGGCCTTGGCCATGCGACCTTGCTGGTGATCCAGAAGTGGGCGACCTACGTCTTCGGTGCCCTGAACCTGCTGGTCGGCGGCTTCCTCTGCGCCACCATCGACTGGAGCGCGGTGTTCAACGCCACACCAGCACCGATGAGCGCGATGATCATCGGCATCGGCACCATGGCCGCCGGCACTGGTATCGGTTGGGCCAACGCCGGTGCTGACATGTCGCGCTATCAGCATCGCAGTGTCAAAGCCGTGCGACTGGTCGCTTCCGCCGCGTTCGGCGCGGGCATCCCGCTGGTGCTGCTGATCACCCTCGGCGGCTTGCTGTCGGTGGGCAACAATGACCTGGCCTCGGCGACCGACCCGATCGTGGCGATCCGCGACATGCTGCCGACCTGGATGGCCGTGCCGTACCTGATCACCGCTTTCGGTGGTTTGCTGCTGTCGAACAACCTGTCCGTCTACTCCGCCGGTTTGACCACGTTGACCCTCGGTCTCAAGGTCAAGCGCGTCTACGCAGTGGTGGTCGATATCGTCGCGATCTTCGCCGGTTCGATCTACTTCATGCTGATCGCCGACAGCTTCTACGGCCCGTTCATTACCTTCATTTCCCTGCTGGCGGTGCCGATTACCGCGTGGGTCGGGATCTTCGTCGTCGACCTGATTCATCGTCACTACTACAGCCCCAAAGACTTGCTCGATGTGAGCCCGAGCAGTGCTTATTGGTATCGCGGCGGCATCGAGTGGCGCGCGTTCGGCGCGTGGGCGATTGCCATCGTCCTCGGGTTCAGCTTCACGACCATTGGCACCACCGCCGAAAACGTCTGGTTCAAGGGCTTTCTGTCCGACTCGTGGCTGGGCCACAACGGCCTCGGCTGGATCGTGACGTTCGTGGTCGCCGGTGGCATTTATTTTGTACTCGGCGGGGCGAAAGATCGCCGTGCCGCGCAAGCCGAGAATGCTCATGCCTAAAATGTTGCACACCGGCCAGGTCATCATCGACCTGGTCATGGCCGTGGAAAAACTGCCGCAGATCGGCGGCGATGTGCTGGCGCAATCGGCCGGTTTCGAGGCCGGCGGCGGTTTCAATGTGATGGCGGCGGCGGTGCGTAATGGCTTGCCTGTGGTCTATCTGGGCCGCCATGGCAGCGGTCGTTTTGGCGATTTGGCACGCCAGGCGATGAACGCTGAGGGCATTCACATCGGAATCCGCCAGCCTGCGCAGCGCGACACCGGTTTGTGCGTGGCACTGACCGATGCGTCGGCCGAACGCAGTTTCATTTCCTACATCGGCGCCGAAGGTGAGGTGACGATCGATGATCTGAACAGCGTGGCGGCGGAGGCGGGCGATTACGTTTACCTCAGCGGTTATAGCCTGCTTCATGAGGGCAAGGCGCAGGCGTTGCTCGACTGGACGCTGGCGTTGCCGAAGACAATCCATGTGGTGTTCGATCCAGGGCCTTTAGTGGAGTCGCCGGACTCGCCGCTGATGCAGACGTTGCTGCCGCGCATTGATGTGTGGACCAGCAACAGTGTCGAGGCACTGCGGTTTACCGGCGCTGACGAGATTGGCGTAGCGCTGGATCGGCTCGCCGAACATCTGCCTGCCGACGTGTTGATGGTGGTGCGCGACGGGCCGCAAGGCTGCTGGATTCATCAGCGGGACGAACGTCGGCATATGCCGGGGTTTGTCGTGACCGCCGTTGACAGCAATGGCGCCGGTGATGCGCATGCGGGGGTGTTTGTCGCCGGGTTGGCCGAAGGTTTGTCCGCCCATGAAGCGGCACGGCGGGCGAATGCGGCGGCGGCTTTGGCGGTGACCCGCTGGGGGCCGGCGACTTCGCCGGGGACTGCTGAAGTGGATGCGTTTATCCGCGAGTCCTGCGGCGCCTGATCTACCGCTATCGCTGGCAAGCCAGCTCCCACGGGTTCGGGGGTGTACACCAATGTGTGTTCACCACAAAAAACTGTGGGAGCTGGCTTGCCAGCGATGGGGCCATCTGTTTCACACAAGACTCAACTGACTTTGCGCAGCGCCTCAATCAATTCATCCTTGCGCATCGAAGACCGCCCCGGAATCTGCTTCGCCCGCGCCTCTTTCCTCAAACTGTCCACGGTCTGCACATCCCGCGAAGCCTTGCTGTTACGCGAATGTCCGTCGCGACTGGCCACCGCGCGCCGCGCCGATTCTTGGCGATCCTCGGCCTTGGCACTCGCCGGTTTTTGGCGTCCCGAACCACCGGCCTTGTCACCGCCGCCCGATTGTTTGTTCACCGTTGCCCAGGCACGCGCCTCGGCTTCATCCTTTGACAGGCCTTTTTTCTCGTAGCTGTCTTCGATGTGCTCGGCCTTGCGTTTCTGTTCGGCGGTGTATTTGCTTTTGCTTCCACGAGGCATGGGATTTCTCCTTGCTTCGACAGATGGATTTCCAATGTAGGGGCTGCCGCAGTCTGCGATCTGTTGATCTTCAAAATCAAAAGATCGCAGCCTGCGGCAGCTCCTACATGATCACACGATCACACGATCACACGATCACACGATCACACGATCACACGATCACACGATCACGTTCAGCTATCGAGCTTGCGTGCCGCTTCAACGCCGGCGGCGCTGAGCTTGATCGGCAGGTTCAACGAATGTTCGCCGGCCTCGTTGCAGGTCACGTGTCCGTGGTGAATCAGTCCGCGATCCTGCAAAGCGGCGAGGGCACTTGCCACGACTTTCTCGCCCCGATAATTGTCCAGCACCTCCTTGCCCAGTCCACTCGGGTGGGCGTGCAGCAGACGGGTGAGGACTTCTTTTTCCAGGTTTTTATCGACGTTCATGGTTACCTCTTCATGGATTGAATAGGACGCTCGCGTCGGCGAACTACTGACCGGAACCTTCAGAGCCCGAGCCACCGGTGGTGGTTTTCGAGCCGATGCCGGTACCGGAATTATCAGGCGGGACGGGATTGCCGGACGTGCCACCCTGACGCCCCGGATCGTTGCCCTGGGTGCGCGGGTCGGTGCCGGTGGCCGGCGGCAGAGCGTTTTCCACGCCGGAGCCATCGGTGTTCATACCGGGGGCACTCTGGATGGCGGGGGCTTTGGGGCGTTCGACCGGGTCGGTCGGGCCGGTTCCTGCGGCGGTGGCGGCGAACGCCGCGGGGCAGAGCAGGGCGGTGAAGATGAGGGCAGTCAACCTTGACGGGATCATAGGGCGTCTCCAGTGATTGGAATCCTTACCTGTTGTTGGTCTGCCCTCGATATGGATTGGTGCCGGATGAACGACGAACGGTCTAACTCGCCGCTACGGTTTTGACGTTGATCCACCGCCAGAGCAAGCGGCCAAGGGTGATCAACCAGTTGGCCAACGCCACGATCAATACCGTCAACAGCAACGTCGTCATGCCGTGCTCGACAATGATTTTCCCCGCCAGCAACGGAAAGCCAAACACGCCGATGAAGTACGACAGACTGAATAGTAGCAAGGCCTGCGAGGTGGTGCCGGTTGGCGCTTCGTTGGCGGCGAGGCCATTGATCACCGAATAGGTGAGGCCGTAACCGACGCCGAGCATCAGCGCTGCCAGCAGATAAAGGAACGCGCTGTGTACGCCGAACGCGAACAGCACAATCGAGGCCAGCATCAACCCCGACAGCAGGCACGATGCACGCAGCGGATCACGCTTGACCACGAAGCCTGCGATGAGCATCCGGCTGCTGATTGCCGCACTCATGAAACCGAGAAAAAACAGCGAATAGTCCAGCGAGCGGGCGGCGGCGTAACTGGTCTGGAAACTCGACAGACCACCGAATACGCAGCCACCGAGGCCGACCATGATGATCGGGAACAGCGCGCGCGAACCGAGCACTTGCGTGGTTGCCCGCCAGGTGATTTTTGCCGCGCTGCTGGCTTGGGTGCTGTGCAATCTCGACCCGAGCAGCCAGAACAGCAGCACGCCAATCAGGCTCGCCAACGCTGCCAGATAAAACGCCGACGTCACCGGCAATCCCATGGCATTCGCCGCACGCCCGAGCAAGGGGCCGCTGCCGATGCCGGTCATCATGCTGCCCGACAGCAGGGCGAAATATCTGGCCCGCTGCGCCGGACTCACCAGACTCGCGACAATGATCGGCCCCAAGGTGTAAAACACACCCCAGCCCAAGCCCAGCAGCAAGCCAAAAAACAACAACAGATGACCAAACCCCGGCGTCAGCGCAAAGCCCAGACTGGCCGCCACTAACAGCACCCCGAACAGCGCAATCGAACGCGCCGCACCGAGCAGATCCGACAGATGCCCTGACACCAGCACCGCCGCAAACGTGCTGAGCATCGCCGCCGAAATCACACTGCCGGCGTCGTGTTCGTTGCCACCGCGAGCACTGATCAACAGCGACAGCAGAAACGTCGAGCCATAGGACAGCGACAGCAGATAACTGGCGAGACAGAACAGGCCAAACAGCTTGCCCGAGACCTGAGGTGTGGCTTGCGACATGACGCGGTTCCTTGACCGGAAAATTCAGCGTCATCTAGATAACACGTCAGGCACAGGGCTTAGGTCTGAGGTTGCTGAAGTCAGGATCGTCGTGCGCCGGAGTAACGCGCTCAGACGATGCCGATCTCTTCCTTGAACTGCTCCATGAAACCTTTCAAACGCTGATGGCGATCTCGCGCCAGACGCTGGCCGGCGGCAGTCTGGAAACCCTCGGCGAGGTGCAGCAGTTTGGTCTGGAAATGATCGAGGCAAAAACGTTTGTCGTCGTAGTCGCGTTGTTGCGCTTCGGGATCCTCGGGGTCGTACAGCGCCGAACCCATACGCCCGGCGACGTAGAACGTGCGGGCGACGCCGAGCATGCCCAGCGAGTCGAGACGGTCGGCGTCCTGGATGATTTTTGCTTCGAGGGTCAGTGGCGTGATGTTGGCGGAGAAACTGTGGGCTTCGATGGCGTGGGCGACGGTGGCGATTTTTTCTTCCGGCCAGTTCATTTCTGCCAATACCGCCGAAGCTTTTTCCGCCGCCAGACGTGAGGCTTGTGAACGCAGCGGCGAGTTCTTTTCTACGGCGACACAATCGTGCAGCAGCACCGCAGCGAGCAGAACGTGTAGATCACCGCCCTCTTCATTTTGAAGCGTACGCACGTTGTGCCAGACCCGTTGCAGATGGGCGATGTCGTGGGCACCGTCGTCTGATGACTCCAGTGCGTGGGGCAGTAACTCTGCTGCCAGTGCCTCTACGGGAGTGAAAAACTCAAGGTTCATAAGCATCCTTTCGATAAAGTCGACATTCCTGTGGGAGCGAGCCTGCTCGCGAAGGCGTCGTGTCAGCCAGCATAAATATTGAATGACCCACCGCATTCGCTAGCAGGCTAGCTCCCACATGGAATGGCGGCGTTTGAAGCATCGCGAGAGGGTATCCATTGTTTTGCCATGTGACGAGCGCCGCTCACCGCCTTAGTATGGCGTTTTCCTTTTCCGACAAGGCCCGTCCATGACGATCGAGATCCGCCCGGCGACCCCCAGCGATGCACCGCAAATCCTCGCCTTCATCACCGAACTGGCAGATTTCGAAAAGGCCCGTCACGAAGTCATCGCCAGCGTCGCCGACATCGAACGCAGCCTGTTCGGCGAAGGCGCCACCGCCCACGGCCTGATCTGCCTGCGCGACGGTTTGCCAATCGGTTTCGCGGTGTTCTTCTTCAGCTATTCGACCTGGCTGGGCAGCAATTGCCTGTACCTCGAAGACCTCTACATCACCCCCGAGCAACGTGGCGGTGGCGCCGGCAAAACTTTGCTGCGCCACCTGGCGAAAATCGCCTGCGACAACGACTGTGGCCGTTTCGAGTGGAGTGTCCTGGAGTGGAACACCCCGGCCATCGACTTCTACAAATCCCTCGGCGCCCAGCCGCAGGAAGAGTGGGTGCGTTATCGCATGGATGGCAAGGTCTTGCGCGAGTTCGCCGAAGGCTGAAAACAATGATGGCAATCCAGCACTAATTCGATTGTCGCCAGCGCTCTAGTCCGGCATTCTACGCGCCATTTTTGCGCGCTCACGGACGACTCTTGCAATGCCTCTGGCACTCTTTCTCCACGCTCGTGGAGCCTTCGTTGCGTCAACGATTGATCGGCGATGAGCGGACTACGGGCGTCAATGCGTCTGTATGGCCTGGTGAAAAACTCGGGCTCGACCGACAACCCCCAGCGTCAACCGGTCGACATTCTCTGTTTGACAAATCGTACGGGCGGTACCGCCATTCGTGCGTTCGTTTCATGCCTTGATGCCGAGTTGATGACGCGCAGTGCCGGGCTCGACGATTACCGCGTGATACCGCTGCGTACCTTCGATCCAACGGCGTTTATCGACGCTCATCAAGGCTGGCTGATGCTGCATATCTGTTGCGGTTTCGTCGCCCCTGTCGGGCATTCGCTGCTCAAGGACGATGCGTACGTCTATTCCGAGATCGGTCAGTGGACGGCCGGACATCATCTGGACCTCGGCACGCAAATGGCCGATCTGCTGCAATCAACGTACGAGCGCAATCACCTGCGCAACTACAACGCCTGGCTCAACGAGCTGGACGATGCGACGCCTGCCGAGCTGGCGTGGCACGTCGATGAAGCCTGGCGATATCTGCAAACCGCTGCAACCCCAGACAGCCGTGAGCATTGCCACGCACTGTTCGACCCCGTCGACAACCGCTGGCGCTTCGCCGCGACCGACATCGATATCTATCAGCCGCATCCGGAATCTCTGAAGCAAGGAGCTTTGAATTGAGTGGTAAACCCGCCGCCCGCGTCACCGACCCGACCGACTGCCCACTGCCGGGCCATGGCACCAACCCGATCGTCTCCGGTTCGCCGAACGTCTTCTTCGACGGTCTTGCCGCTGCGCGTATGACTGATAAATCGGCGTGTGGCAGTCCGATTACCGGCGCTGTCTCCGGCACTGTGTTCATCAACGGCCTGAACGCCGCCACCCTTGATAGCACCGGCGGGCACGGCAATGTCGTAGTCGGAGGTTCGGGGACGGTGATTATTGGCCAGAGTGGCGGAGGGGCGGCATTTAGTGGGTTGTTGCCGATGCCGGTGCATTTCACGGACAAGATGCAACTGGTCGATGAGTTCTCGGGCGAGCCTGTTGCCAATCATCCTTACACAATCAAACGTGGGGATGGCAGTGAAGAGCACGGCGTAACAGACGCAACAGGATTCACCCATACCATCAGCTCACATTTGGCTGAAACCATCGAACTGTTCGCGGAGTGATAAAAATGGGAGCGGAGAATGTAGCTGCGGATGAAGGCAAAAATAGCCTTGGGACACACGCACTGACTTGCCCAACGGACGAGTCCATTAAACAGTTCAAATACATGCGACGGGCTGTTGCTTTCTTTATCGGAGGAGCAGGTGATAAAGAAAGTTACTATGGTTTTGGGCCGGAGCATAATATAGATCATGCAAGGTTGCCTTTTGATAACTCGGTAAAATTGGCCGATTATGCAGCCGGCGTTAAGTCGCATTATCTTGGGTATAATGAGGTGATCGGTGAGCAGAATATACAGGCTAATGTGCTGAAGGAACTGTGCAAGAACGATGCTGTTTATATAGTTGGGCATAGCTTGGGTGGTTGGAATGGAGCTCATCTATCGGCGATTCTGAGCGGCATGGGATATGCCGTGAAAATGCTGGTAACGCTTGATCCTGTGGGGAAGGGGGCGCTGGTGGGAAGTCTCTCTAAGATTTATCCAGATACTCCTCAACCCAAAGCCGGCTTATGGGTAAATATCTTGGCCCAATCTTCAAAAAGGAATGTGTCCGATTTGGTTGCCGGTATGGGTGAGCAGTGGCGACTGCAGAGTGGCCCTAACGTCAATAGCATAATGGATGTAAATCACGATATGGCTGCAGTTATGTTTACTACTGTATTGGCTGATGGGAAGTCTGCTTTGCATTACATGATTAACTCGCTCAATAACTATTATCGGGGTGAGTTGTGAGTATTCTGAAGATCTGTGCTGTGACGTTGCTGGTGATGCTTGCGGGTTGTTCTTTTAAGCAGAATAAGCCCCCAGCTAATCTTCAGTTTTCCAAGATTGAAAGGGTGCGTAAAACAGTTTTGTATGATTTGTATTTTTCCTCGGATGTTAATATTCTTGGGCCTTATAAGTCTTTGGTTGGCGTTAGATTGATTTGCGCGTTGGGGGATGACCTGGATTTTTCAACCGGCCACAGAATGAAATGGTTTGTTAAGGGGTCGGTTTCACAAGATCGAACGGGCACGGATCTTGATTTTGTTTCGCGAATTACCTTTAACGAGTCCGATACCAATGGATCCAGCGAGAGCGATTTGAAGGCGGCGGAGCTAAAAAACCTTCTGAAAAGCAAAACTGAAATTCCATGCAGATTTCTGGCCAATGCAACAATGATGGATACCTATTATTCCAATGTTATGTATGTTCCGGTTGAAAGTATTATTCGAGCCGTGGAATAGGTGTTGGCTTTGAGTGGTGGGGATTTTTAATTGTTGTATATTCGAGTTTTTGGGGTGGTGATGTACAGGTTGCTGTTGGTTGCGTTGTTTGTGTTGTGTTCTTCATGTATGCAGTTGCATGTGCCAGCGCCACGGATTGAATTTACATCTATTGAATACAAAGGCGGATATTATAATTTTCGCTTCCGGTCTGACAGGGATTTGGTCAATTTATACAAGGCGCATGGTATTAATGAGCAGGTCGGCACTTGGTTGAAGTGCTCGCTGGATGGTGATGTTGATTTTTCCATACTTCACAAAATTCGTCTTTATGGTGATGGTGTCGTCAACGATGTTCGTATTGTGGAGGGTGATCGACGTTATGAGTTTGATGTATGGTTCAGGTTTGAAGAGGATGTCGATCAGGGTAGTAGTTCCAGAACAATCAGAAAGGAGGTGTTGTTGTCGTTGTTGGGCAAGCAAGACTATATTCCGTGTCAGGCGACAATAACGGCTACTTTTTATAATGCTTATTATTCGAAGGTTATGTATGTTCCCACCTCTCGGATCATTGCTGAGGTTGAAAAAGTAATCACTGCGCCGGAGTATGTAATATTGCCGTCCGAACTTCGGCCGCTGTCATGGCTGCAATTTGAGCAGATTTGCATTACGGAGAGACGCTACCACGCAGGAGACACCATCGTTCATGGAGGCGTATGCAGTGGCCTGCCTTACAGTGGGTTATTAAGTTCGTTCGCACCATTGAATGGCAAGTTTCGAATTGTCGATGCCCAGACGCGAAAGCCACAGCCGAACGTGCGCTACATCATCAAGCGCCCGGATGGAAGGGAAGAAGAAGGGCTGAGTGATGCTCAGGGCGATACACATGTCTTTGGTTCGAATTACCCCGAAAATTTCAAGCTTTTTCTGTTTGACGAAGGGGTGGAAGCCCTGACGATGTAGATTTGATTAATCCCAAAATATGGGATGTAAAATTACATATTGAGATTTCACCTTTGAGAGGTCTATAGTCCGTCGCACTCACTGCCAAAAACAAAACAGGTGAAGCGATGCAGGCGCAATTGATCGCGCTCGACTGGGGGACGACCTCCTTACGTGCTTACAAACTCGCGGCGGACGGTATGGTGCTGGAGCAGCGTGCGCTGTCGTCCGGGATCATGCAGTTACCGAAGACGCCGCGAGTCATCAACGGTCGCGAATGCACCGACGGTTTTGAACTGGCCTTCGATCAGGCTTGCGGCGACTGGCTCGATGCGCAGCCGGATCTGCCGGTGATCGCTTGCGGCATGGTCGGCAGTGCGCAGGGCTGGCGCGAAGCGGCGTACTGCGAAACGCCGGCAAACGTCGCCAATCTCGGAAACTCCCTACAAACCGTTATCAGTCTTCGCGGCACCCGCGTGTACATCGTGCCGGGCGTGATTCAGCGTTCGCGTTTGCCGAATGTGATGCGTGGCGAAGAAACCCAAGTCCTCGGCGTACTGCAAAATCTGCCGGTCGAGGCGGGCAGTGATCTATTGATTGGCCTGCCTGGCAGTCACTCGAAATGGGTGGAAGTGGTCGATGGCTGCATCACTCATTTCGATACGTTTATGACCGGTGAAGTATTCGCCGTGCTCAGCGAACACAGCATTCTTGGTCGAACCCAGCAGCAAGGCGCGGCGTTCGATGGTCAGGCGTTTGACCGTGGCGTGCAGATCGCGCTGTCGGCTGACGGCGAACTCGGTGTGCTGTCGACTTTGTTCAGTGCCCGAACACTGGGCCTGACCGGTGAACTCAGCTCGACCGCGCAAGCCGATTATCTGTCCGGTCTGATGATCGGCCATGAGCTGGCAGCGCTCGCTGCCGTGCAACGTCGCCGCCGCGACAACCCGAATCTTCCTTCGATTGTCCTCATAGGCAACGCGCAACTCTGTGCGCGCTACAGCCGTGCCCTCGACGCCTGCGGTTTTGCCAAAGTGACGCTGGCCGAGCAGGCCACCGAGCGTGGTCTGTGGCAATTGGCGCTGGCCGCCGGACTGATTGATTCCTCATCCCGTTAACCCTGACTGGAGGCCTGAAATGCTCAAGCAAGCACTGGCACAAAACGGTCTGATCGCGATCCTGCGTGGCCTGCATCCGCAGGAAGCCGCCGCTGTCGGAGAAGTCCTGTATGCGGCCGGATTTCGCGTTATCGAAGTACCGCTCAATTCCCCTTCGCCGTACGAAAGTATCCGCATCCTGCGCAAGACCTTGCCCGCCGATTGCCTGATCGGTGCCGGCACAGTGCTGACGCCAGAGCAGGTCGAGTTGGTGAAAGAGGCCGGCGGCCAAGTGATTGTCATGCCGCACAGCGATGCCAAGGTGTTGCGCGCAGCGAAAGCGGCGGGCCTGTACCTGTCGCCGGGCGTTGCCACGCCGACCGAAGCATTCGCGGCGCTGGAGGAGGGCGCGGACATTCTCAAACTGTTCCCGGCCGAGCAGATGGGCCCGGCGGTCGTCAAAGCCTGGCTCGCGGTATTGCCGTCCGGAACAGTGCTGGCGCCGGTCGGCGGGATCACACCGGACAACATGCAGGTGTTCATCGACGCTGGCGTGAAAGGTTTCGGTCTCGGCTCCGGACTATTCAAACCGGGCATGACGGTGGAGCAAGTGGCGGACAATGCCAAAGCCTATGTGGCCGCGTGGAAGGCTCTTCGTTAAGACTTTTTGGCGCTGCGTGCGCTGCATCCAAATAAGAGAGACAAGCAGATGAAAATCACCAAACTCACCACTTTCATCGTGCCGCCGCGCTGGTGCTTCCTCAAGGTCGAAACCGACGAGGGCGTGACCGGTTGGGGCGAGCCCGTGGTTGAAGGCCGCGCGCACACCGTTGCTGCTGCCGTGGAAGAATTGTCCGACTACCTGATCGGCAAAGACCCACGCAACATCGAGGACATCTGGACGGTGTTGTATCGCGGAGGCTTCTACCGGGGCGGCGCCATTCACATGAGTGCGCTGGCCGGTATTGACCAGGCGCTGTGGGACATCAAGGGCAAGGCTCTCGGTGTCTCGGTCAGTGATCTGCTCGGTGGTCAGGTGCGTGACAAGATCCGCGTGTATTCGTGGATTGGTGGCGACCGTCCTGCCGACACCGCGCGTGCGGCGAAAGAGGCGGTGAGCCGTGGTTTCACAGCGGTGAAAATGAACGGCACCGAAGAGCTGCAGTTCCTCGATACCTTCGAAAAAGTCGACCTCGCCCTGGCCAACGTTGCCGCTGTGCGTGATGCGGTCGGGCCTAACGTCGGCATCGGCGTCGACTTCCATGGTCGAGTGCACAAGCCAATGGCCAAAGTGCTGATGAAGGAACTCGACCCGTACAAACTGATGTTCATCGAAGAACCGGTGCTCAGTGAAAACTACGAAGCGTTGAAAGAGCTGGCGCCACTGACCAGCACACCGATTGCCCTCGGTGAGCGGCTGTTCTCGCGTTGGGACTTTAAACGCGTGTTGAGCGAAGGCTACGTCGACATCATCCAGCCGGACGCTTCCCACGCTGGCGGCATCACCGAAACCCGCAAGATCGCCAACATGGCCGAAGCCTACGACGTCGCCCTGGCGCTGCATTGCCCGCTTGGACCGATTGCGTTGGCGGCGTGTTTGCAACTGGACGCGGTTTGTTACAACGCGTTTATCCAAGAACAGAGTCTGGGCATCCATTACAACGAGAGCAACGATCTGCTCGACTACGTGAAGGACCCGCGCGTATTCGATTACGACAAAGGCTTCGTGAAGATCCCGAATGGCCCGGGGCTGGGCATCGAGATCAACGAGGAATACGTGATCGAGCGCGCGGCGGTCGGCCACCGCTGGCGCAACCCGATCTGGCGCCACGCCGATGGCAGCTTTGCCGAGTGGTGAGCCCCCTCTGATTCACCACAGTTCAAATGTAGGAGTGAGCCTGCTCGCGATTCGGTGTGACATCCAGCATTGATGTGACAGACAAGGCGCTATCGCGAGCAGGCTCACTCCTACAGGGATTTGTGCAAGGCCTCAGGCCGACCTCAATAAACATAAAAAGAGGCTCTCCCCATGCAACCGCAAACCCTCACCGGGCAGGCGTCTTTAGTCACGCCCAGCCGCAAGCGGTTTTTTATCATGGTGTTGCTGTTTATCACCGTGGTCATCAACTACCTCGACCGCAGCAACCTGTCGATTGCCGCACCGGCCCTGACCACTGAGCTGGGCATCGATCCGATCCATGTCGGCCTGATCTTCTCAGCGTTCGGCTGGACTTACGCCGCGATGCAGATTCCCGGCGGCTGGTTGGTCGATCGCGTGCCGCCGCGCATCCTTTATAGCGTCGCGCTGTTGCTGTGGTCGCTGGCCACGGTGATGCTCGGGTTCGCCGCCAGTTTCATCGCCTTGTTCGTGCTGCGCATGGCGGTCGGGGCGCTGGAAGCCCCGGCGTATCCGATCAACAGCCGCGTGGTGACGACGTGGTTCCCTGAGCGCGAACGCGCCACGGCCATCGGTTTCTACACCTCCGGGCAGTTCGTCGGCCTGGCGTTTCTCACGCCGGTACTGGCCTGGCTGCAACACGAATTCGGCTGGCACATGGTCTTCGTCGCCACCGGCGCTGTGGGCATCATTTGGGCGGCAATCTGGTACGCGGTGTATCGCGAGCCGCGCGATTTCAAAGGCGCCAACGAAGCCGAGATCGACCTGATCCGTGAAGGCGGTGGCCTGGTTGATATTCAGCAGGAAACGGCCAAAGTCAAAGCCAAATTCAGCTGGACCGATTTGGGCATCGTTCTGACCAAGCGCAAGTTGTGGGGCATCTATCTCGGCCAGTTCTGCCTGAACTCGACGCTGTGGTTTTTCCTGACGTGGTTCCCGACCTATCTGGTGAAGTATCGCGGCATGGACTTCATCAAGTCCGGCCTGCTAGCCTCGCTGCCGTTTCTCGCCGCGTTTGTCGGCGTGCTGTGTTCGGGGTTCTTCTCCGACTTTTTGATTCGTCGTGGCTACACCGTGGGTTTTGCGCGCAAGTTGCCGATCATTGGTGGTCTGCTGATTTCCACGTCGATCATCGGTGCC
Source organism: Pseudomonas sp. NPDC087598 (assembly GCF_044743525.1). Classification (NCBI taxonomy): domain Bacteria; kingdom Pseudomonadati; phylum Pseudomonadota; class Gammaproteobacteria; order Pseudomonadales; family Pseudomonadaceae; genus Pseudomonas; species Pseudomonas sp. NPDC087598. The sequence continues at coordinate 33,426 of NZ_JBIUWQ010000022.1, forward strand.
AACTTCGTCGAGTCGACGCCGCTGGTGATTGCCTTTCTCGCGCTGGCGTTTTTTGGTAACGGTCTTGCCTCGATCACCTGGTCGCTGGTCTCGACAGTGGCACCGGCACGTCTGCTCGGGTTGACGGGTGGGGTGTTCAATTTCATCGGCAACCTGTCGGCAATTGCCACGCCGATCGTGATTGGTTTCCTCGCCAGCGGTGATTCGTTCGCCCCGGCGATCACCTATATCGCGGTTCTTGCACTGATTGGCGCTTTGTCCTACGTGCTGTTGGTGGGCAAGGTCGAGCGTATCGAGTTGTAGTGCTCTGCGTCGGGCGACCATAATGCCGCCCGTTCCCTCGCTCAACGGTAAAGGCTGGATATGCAGGAAGACGCCCCGGAAAAAACCAAGGACGCCGCGCCCACCGGCACCCAGACGCTATTGCGCGGATTGGGTGTGGTGCAGGCAGTGGCGAGTGGCGCCCGTGATCTCAAAGAGATTGCCCGATTGATCGGCACCACGCGCAGCACCACCCATCGCCTGGCCAGTTGTCTGGTCGATGAGCGCTATCTGCGCGTGGTGCCGCAAGTCGGTTATCTGCTGGGACCGAAGCTGATCGAACTGGGTTTCCAGGCACGCGAAGAGTTGCCACTGGTGAGTCTGGCCGGGCCATATCTGGACGAGTTGTCGGCGTTGACCGGCGACACCGTTCATTTAGGTATTCGTGAAGGCGACGAAGTTCTGTATCTGCTGAAGAATCCAGGGCGCAACGGCCCGGAAATGCGCTCGCGGGTCGGCCATCGCATGCCGTTGGCACGGACCGGGATTGGCAAGGCGTTGATGCTCGATGATTCGCCGCAGGATTGGCAACGGCTGTACGACATCAGCCTGCCGGCGGGTGGGAAAAGTCAGTTCTGGCCGCAGCATCCCCAGCAGTCGTGGGAACAGCTTGAACAACGCATGACCGAGTACGTGGCGGGTGGTTACGCGTTCGACCTGGAGGACAACGAACCGTCGATCCGCTGCGTGGCGGCGCCGATCCGGGATGCGAGCAAGCGCATCGTGGCGGCGATCAGTATCGCCAGCACCGTGCCGTACATGCCGCTGGAAAAAATGGCCGAGCTGATTCCCCTGATCAAAGGGGTCACAGCCCGGCTCTCGGCGGAACTCGGTCTGAAGGTTTAAACCTTGAGCGTCGCCATGTCGATCACGAAACGGTACTTCACGTCACCGGCGATCATGCGGGCGTAAGCCTCGTTGATCTGGCGGATGTCGAGCATTTCGATGTCGCAGGTGATGTGGTGTTCGGCGCAGAAATCCAGCACTTCCTGGGTTTCGGCGATGCCGCCGATCAGCGAGCCGGCCAACACGCGACGGCCCAATACCAGGTTGGCGGCGTGTACGGGCGGATCAATCGGCTCGATCAGACCAACCAGAATATGCACGCCGTCGAAGCGCAGGGTTTCGAGGTACGGGTTGAGGTCGTGCTGCACCGGAATGGTGTCGAGCAGGAAATCAAAACGCCCGGCCGCGGCTTTCATCTGCTCGGCATCCGTCGATACGATCACATGATCGGCGCCCTGGCGGCGACCTTCTTCAGCCTTGCTCGCCGAACGGGTGAACAGCGTGACTTCGGCGCCCATGGCCTTGGCGAACTTGATGCCCATGTGGCCGAGGCCGCCCATGCCGAGAATCCCGACCTTGTCGCCGGCCTTGACGTCGTAGTGCTTGAGCGGCGAGTAGGTGGTGATGCCGGCACACAGAATCGGCGCAGCGCTGGCCAGGTCGAGTTTTTCCGGGATGCGCACGACGAAGTGCTCGCTGACGACGATGCTGTCGGAGTAACCGCCCATGGTGTTGCTGCCATCGACCCGGTCCGGCGTGGCGTAGGTCATGGTCGGGCCTTCGAGGCAGTATTGCTCAAGGTTCTGCTGGCAGGCATCGCAAGTGCGGCAAGAGTCGACCATGCAGCCAACACCGACCAGATCGCCTACCTTGTGTTGGGTGACATTCGCACCGATCGCGGTGACTTTTCCGACGATCTCATGGCCGGGCATCAACGGGTAAACGGCGATGCCCCATTCGTTGCGCGCCTGGTGGATGTCGGAGTGGCAGACGCCACAATACAAAATCTCGATGGCGACGTCGTCGGCGCGAGGACTGCGGCGTTCGAACTTCATCGGGGCGAGGGGAGTGGTGGCCGATTGGGCGGCATAGCCGATGGCGGTGTACATGAGGAACCTCGCAAAAGCAGTGACAAGTGAGGCGGCGCATTCTGGGCGCCGTCCGGCTGTCCGGCCATGACGATTCCTCCGGGTCTCATGCCTAATCCTCCGGCATGCGGGTTTGTCCGGTCGCATTGGCGAAAGGATCTGCGATGATGCTTTCGTGCCTTTTTCCGTGTCTTTTTCTGTGAAGTGTCTTGATGCAATTAACCCGTCACCTTGATGCCAATGCCACCCTGGTTTCGTTGATCGAACCACTGGCGCTACGCGATGGTTACAGCCAGACCGGGCTGCCCGGTGTGCAAGTGTTGCGCGCCAGTTGTGACGTCGCCCGTGGCCCGCACATTTATGAACCGAGCCTGATGATCATCGCCCAGGGCAGCAAACTGGCGTTTCTCGGCCCCCGGACCATGGAATATGGCGCGGGGCATTATCTGATTCAGGCGTTGCCGGTGCCGTTCGAGTGCGAGACGTTTGCTCTGCCGGACGCGCCGTTGCTCGGTGTGTCGGTGGCGATTGATCGCGTCTTGCTTGGCGAATTGGTGCTGGCGATGGGGCTGGCGCCGGGGCGGCATATTCCGGCGCAGACGCCGGAGTCGATGACTTCGGTGGTGCTCGACGATGACATGCGCGGGTGTGTCGAGCGCTTGCTGAGTTGTCTGCACGATCCGCTGGAGTGCCAGATTCTCGGGCCGGCGCGGGTGCGTGAATTGCTGTTTACGGCATTGCGCGGGCCGCAGGCCGATGTGTTGCGCGCGTTAGTCGAGCAGCAGGGGCAGTTTGCGCGGGTCGCCGCGTCGATCAGTCATTTGCATGCGCATTACACCGAGCCGTTGAACGTCGAGACCCTGGCCGGTTGCGCGAACATGAGCATTTCGACGTTTCATGAGCACTTCAAACGCAGCACATTGTTGTCGCCGGTGCAGTATCTGAAGCGTTTGCGGTTGCTCAAGGCGCAGACGTTGCTGGTGGCGGAGGGACTGGGTGTAGCGCAGGTGGCGCATCGGGTGGGGTATCAGAGTACGTCGCAGTTCAGTCGCGAATACAAACGCTACTTCGAGCGCAGCCCGGGCGATGAACGCGCCGCCTGAGGATTTACACAATCCTTGTGGGAGCTGGCTTGCCAGCGATGTGGCCGGCACATTCAACATGGATGTGCCTGATCCACCGCCATCGCTGGCAAGCCAGCTCCCACAGGTATGTGTGATGCACTGAATTGCGGGCAACAACAAGGCCCCCGATTCGGGAGCCTTGTTGTTCAGCGGGTCGACTTACATATTCGGATAAGTCGGGCCGCCGGCGCCTTCCGGCGTGACCCAGGTGATGTTCTGCGAAGGGTCCTTGATGTCACAGGTCTTGCAGTGCACGCAGTTCTGGGCGTTGATCTGGAAGCGTTTTTCGCCGTCTTCCTTGGTGATCACTTCGTATACGCCAGCCGGGCAGTAGCGCTGCGCCGGTTCGTCGTACAGCGGCAGGTTCTTGCTGATCGGGATGCTCGGGTCGGTCAGCTTGAGGTGGCAAGGCTGTTCTTCTTCGTGGTTGGTACCGGAGATGAACACCGAGCTGAGTTTGTCGAAGCTGAGTTTGCCGTCCGGTTTCGGGTAGTCGATCTTCTTGCAGTCGGCTGCGAGCTTCAGGCAAGCGTAATCCGGCTTGGTGTCGTGCAGGGTGAACGGCAGTTTGCCGCCGAAGATGTTCTGGTCGAGCCAGTTGAAACCGCCACCAACGATTGCGCCGAATTTGTGGATCGCCGGGCCGAAGTTGCGGCTGGCGAACAGTTCTTCGTAGAGCCAGCTCTTCTTGAACGCGTCGACGTAAGTGGTCAGTTCTTCGCTGCCATCCTTCTCGGCGAACAGCGCCTCAGCCACCGACTCAGCGGCGAGCATGCCGGACTTCATCGCGGTGTGGCTGCCTTTGATCTTGGCGAAGTTCAGGGTGCCGAGGTCGCAACCGATCAGCGCACCGCCCTTGAAGACCATTTTTGGCAGCGAGTTCAGGCCACCCTTGCAGATTGCGCGGGCGCCGTAGCTGATGCGCTTGCCGCCTTCCAGATACTGAGCCAGCACCGGGTGATGCTTGAGGCGCTGGAATTCGTCGAACGGCGACAGGTAAGTGTTGCTGTAGGACAGGTCAACGATCAGACCAACTACCACTTGGTTGTTTTCCAGGTGATAGAGGAACGAGCCGCCGGTGTTCTCGGTGCCCATGATGTCCAGCGGCCAACCGGCGGTGTGCACCACCAGGCCTGGCTGATGTTTGGCCGGGTCGATTTCCCAGATTTCTTTCAGGCCGATGCCGTAATGCTGGGCGTCGGCATCGCTGTCGAGGTTGAAGCGCTGGATCAGTTGCTTGCCGATGTGGCCACGGCAACCTTCGGCGAACAGCGTGTATTTGCCACGCAGTTCCATGCCCGGGGTGTACAGGCCTTCTTTCGGGTTGCCTTCACGGTCGACGCCCAGATCACCGGTGATGATCCCGCGCACGATGCCGCTTTCGTCGATCAACGCTTCCTGAGCGGCGAAGCCCGGGTAGATTTCCACACCGAGGTTCTCGGCCTGCTGGGCCAGCCAGCGGCACAGGTTACCGAGGGAAATAATGTAGTTGCCTTCGTTGTGCATGGTCTTGGGCACAAAGAAGTCAGGAATCTTCTGCGCGCTTTCGGCGTTTTTCAGCACGAAAATGTCGTCGCGGGTGACCGGGGTGTTCAGCGGGGCGCCGAGTTCTTTCCAGTCCGGGAACAACTCGTTCAGGGCACGAGGTTCGAATACAGCACCGGACAGGATGTGTGCGCCGACTTCGGAGCCTTTTTCGACCACGCAGACGCTGATTTCCTTACCGGCTTCGGCGGCCTTCTGCTTCAGACGGCAGGCGGCGGACAGGCCAGCGGGGCCGGCACCGACGATGACCACGTCGAATTCCATGTATTCGCGTTCCACAGGCTATCTCCTACTCAAGGCTCAACAGTTTTTTTTTCTAATTTGGAGGTTTGATGTCGCATCCGTTATGCCTTTACGTTAACGTCAAGGGGGATAAAGGAGAAGCCACCTTTCTCTCTAGGGGGCGCATTATATCTACACCACTCCGAGCGTCCAATACAAACGTTTGTTTGAATTGGCTCCAGCCCAGAGAAATCAAAGAAGCGCGGCTTATGAACGACCATTTTGCCGTATTGACCGGAATAGGCGTTCCGGTCAAGATACGGGCGGTTTTGCGCTCGTCGTAGGCAGACTGGCGGTTTCAAGAGCACCTCTAAAGACAGGGCACAGGCAGTAGAAGGTGATGCGCAGCGCAGGTCCGGCGCGCAGTTTACACAGCGTGAAGATCCATGACTTGTCGGTCACCACTGACGAACGGTCACAGCGCTTTGCAACGTGAATCACCCCGCACCCATGTCGGCGTTTTTAGAGGTGCCCTTTTAGCCTGATGAGCATCAACCGCCAGGTTCGCCTAGGCGACTTTCTTTTCACCGGAGAGTAACGAGGAATCCATGAAGGTTCTTGTAGCTGTCAAACGCGTTGTGGATTACAACGTCAAGGTTCGCGTCAAGGCGGACAATTCCGGCGTCGATCTCGCCAACGTCAAGATGTCGATGAACCCGTTCTGCGAAATCGCAGTGGAAGAAGCCGTACGCCTGAAAGAGAAGGGTGTTGCGACTGAAATCGTCGTCGTCTCCATCGGTCCGACCACCGCTCAGGAGCAGCTGCGTACCGCACTGGCTCTGGGTGCCGACCGTGCCATCCTCGTCGAATCCGCTGAAGATCTGACCTCGCTCGCCGTGGCCAAGCTGCTCAAGGCTGTGGTCGACAAGGAACAGCCTCAGTTGGTGATCCTCGGCAAGCAGGCCATCGACAGCGACAACAACCAGACCGGACAGATGCTCGCTGCACTGAGCGGCTACGGTCAGGGGACGTTCGCTTCGAAAGTCGAAGTCTCGGGCGACAGCGTTGCCGTGACTCGCGAAATCGACGGCGGCGCGCAGACCGTTTCGCTGAAACTGCCAGCGATCGTCACCACCGACCTGCGTTTGAACGAGCCGCGTTATGCGTCCCTGCCAAACATCATGAAAGCCAAGAAGAAGCCTCTCGAAGTGCTGACTCCGGACGCTTTGGGCGTTTCCACCGCCTCCACCAACAAGACCCTTAATGTCTATGCGCGGGCTGCACGCTGGGGGGTTATCAAGGTAAAGTGGGTGGCTGAAGTGGTCGATAAACTTAAAAACGAAGCGAAGGT